>JBBRKH010000184.1:0-5105 GCA_038217965.1 Sphingomonadales bacterium
TTTTTGGATCGAGGCCCTGTTCTTTCACAAGGCAGGCATCCAGCCTGGAGCGGATATGCGCTTCGTTCATATCTATGCCGATGAAGACAAGTTCTTGCCTGCGGTCGCCCCACAGCGCATCCCATTTGTCGCGCACCATGCGTTCGAAGGCGTCGCTATCCGGCCAGCGGTTTTTCGGCACGGCGGCCCACCATCGACCGAGACCCTGGCTGGTGACCGGGCTGCCCGCCTGCGACATTTCGCCGACCCACTCGGGCCGGGTTGCAAGCCAGAAATGGCCCTTTGCGCGGACAACGCCCGGCCAGTTTTCGTTGAGAAATTTGCGGAACCTGGCCGGATGAAACGGCCGTCTGGCGCGGTAAACGAAGCTTTCTATGCCATATTCCTCGCTTTCCGGGCGGTGGCTGGCAAATCCGAACAGCTCTTTTGCCCAGAGCGGATGCTCTTCGGCCTTCTTATCATCAAACAGCCCGGTGTCGAGGATGGTGGCTAGCGGCACGGCGGCGTGATCGGCCTCCACGATGCGGGCATCCGCATTCAGCGACGCGATGAGTTTGCGGACTGTCGCCCGATCGGCGGGAGACACGTCTTGCGCCTTGTTGAGGATGACCACATCGGCGAATTCGATTTGTTCAACCAGCAAGGACACGAGGCTGCGCTTGTCGCCGTCGCCAGCCACCTCGCCGCGATCGGACAGGAAATCCTGGCTGCTGTAATCCTTCAGGAGGTTCATGGCATCGACGACGGTGACCATCGTGTCGAGCCTCGCCACGTCTGACAGGCTCTCTCCGGCTTCATCTTCGAAGCTGAACGTGGCGGCAACCGGAAGCGGCTCTGAAATGCCGGTGCTTTCGATGACGAGATAATCGAAGCGGCCGGCTTCGGCGAGCGTGCGAACTTCCTTCAGCAAGTCGTCGCGCAGGGTGCAGCAAATGCAACCGTTCGTCATTTCCACCAGCGTATCCTGGCCACGGGACAGGGCTGCGTCGCCGCCCCGGACCAGATCAGCATCGATATTCACCTCCGACATGTCGTTCACGATGACCGCGACGCGCTTGCCTTCACGGTTGGCAAGGATGTGGTTGAGCAGGGTGGTTTTCCCGGCTCCCAGGAAACCTGACAGGACAGTGACGGGCAAGCGGGTGGTTTGCATCATATACTCCAGGCATCGGAAGCAACGCTGCTATCATGAGCTCAGGGATGATACAATATTACACTGGAAGCCCGAACATTTTATGGCCGCCCTATTCGTTGAACTCCCGCGCATCCGGGATACGGCCGAAAGCGATTTTGGTGCCGATAAGGTTTACCCGGCCTTCGGCGGCGGGTCCGAGGGTGACTGCGTTGCGGCCGTATTTCTCGTTGATGCGATCGAGGGCGTGGCTGAGCGCGGGGGTGCGGCGGCGGGACGGCGGATCGAACAGCGACAGTTGCACGGCGGTTTTCGGTTTGATGTCGTCCAGCGTGACGGCGATGGTTCTCACCCGCTCACGGATCAGTTCGGCGGCAAGCGAAGGCCAGAGCGCGGTGAGGGCGTCGACGAGCGGAAAGCTGTCGTCGGTAACGGCTATGCGCCTGGTGGAGTGCCAGCTTTGCTTCGATTCGAAGCGGGCGGAGAGCGTGATGTGCTGCGTCACGCATTCGGCGCGGCGCAGGCGGCTGGCGGCCTTCATCAGCAGGCGTCGCGCGGTGAGACGGACCGTTTCGGGGTCGCGCGCCTGCGGCATCAAGACGTGGCTGTGGCCGATGGAGCGGGAGAGTTGCGGGCGCTCGGGCAGGTCGTGGCCCTGCAGCGACCACCAGAGGCGGCTTCCGACGATGGAGCCCCAGGCGGCGCCGGCTTTTGCGGCATCCTGCGCGAGGAGGGACTGCATGCTGGTGATACCCCTGGCGGCGAGCCGCGCTTCCATCTTGCGGCCGATCCCGGGGACGTCGGACAAGGCCAGCGGATGCAGGCGATCCGGCAGTTCGTGCGCTTCGATGAGGGTCAGGCCGTCGGGTTTCTGCATGTCGGCGGCCATTTTTGCGACGAGACGGCTGGGGGCGATGCCGACCGACGCGGTGAGACAGTCGCCCACGTTTGCGAGAATTCCGGCCTTGATGCGGCTGGCAAGTGCGCGCGCCTGATCCGGACTGTTTTCATTGTCCAGCAGGCGGCAGGCAACTTCGTCGATCGAGCAGACCGCGGTGACGGGGATATGCTTCCAGACTTCGGCGACGATCCTGTCATGGTATTCGACATAGCGCTGGTGATCGCCATTCACGAGAATGAGGTTCGGGCACAGGCGCTTGGCTTCGCCGACGCGCATGCCTGTCTTGATGCCGAAGGCCTTGGCCTCGTAGCTGGCGGCGATGATGGTGCCGCTGTCGATCTTCTCCGGGCCGACGGCGATGGGTAGCCCGCGCAGCGCCGGGTTCAGCTGCTGCTGGACGCTGGCGAAATAGCTGTTGAGATCGAGATAGAGCCAGCGGAGGGGGCGGGCGGATTGCATGGCATGTTTAGAACATAACAGGAACGGTTGCGCCAGTGGCTTTGTGCTGATTATGATGACGGACGGTGAAGGGGATGCGTGTGGCAGACGGGGTGGTGGCGATCGAGGCAGGGGCGATCGAGGGGAGACGGCTGCGATACTATGATTATTGCATGGCGGCGTTTGTGGTCATCCTGATCTGCTCCAACCTGATCGGCGCGGGGAAAGTGGCCGAGCTTGATCTGCCGCTGGTGGGCATCGTGACCTTTGGCGCGGGGATATTGTTTTTCCCGCTGTCTTATGTGCTGGGCGATGTGCTGACCGAGGTTTATGGCTATGCGCGCGCGCGGCGCGTGGTTTGGGTGGGGTTTGCGGCGAGCATTTTCACGGCCGGCATGGCGACGGTGGTGGTTGCGATGCCGCCGGCCAGGGACTGGACGGGTCAGGAGACTTTGGCGGCGGTTTTCGGGCAGGCGCCGCGGATTTTCGCCGCCTCGATCACGGCGTTCTGGGCGGGGGAATTCGCCAATTCCTTCGTGCTGGCGCGGATGAAGGTTTTGACCGGGGGCAAGTATCTGTGGAGCCGCACGATCGGCTCGACAGCGGTGGGGCAGGGGGTGGATACGCTGATCTTCTACCCGCTGGCTTTCTGGGGGATTTGGGAGCCGGCGCTGATCTTCACCGTGATGCTGACCAACTATCTGCTGAAGGTGGGCTGGGAGGTTTTGCTGACGCCGGTGACCTACAAGGTGGTGGGGGCATTGAAGCAGGCAGAGGGGCTGGATGTGTTCGACCGGGAAACGAATTTCACGCCGTTTGCAACGAAGATCTAGGCCGGCTGGGAGAAGGGGGTGCGGATGGCAAGTTGGCCGATGGTGAGGCCGTCCTGCATGACTTGGGAGTAGAGCGTGGTGGCACCTGCTGCTGCCGCAACTGTCAGTATGACGGAATCGAAGAACTGCAGTTGATAGCGCGCGGCTATGATGAATGCGTCGCGAAGATGGTGCGCATTGGTCTCCGGCACGATGCAGGATGACATGATTCCGTCGAAGGCTTCGCTTGCCATCGATCGCAGGGCTGGCATTTTCCGGTGCACGACGGCCAGCATTTCGGCGAGCACTTGCATCGGCACGATTCCACCGCTGAGCGCGGCCTCCTTCACAATATCCCGCGCAACAAGATGGCGGGGCCCTGACGTGTGATCGATTGCATAAAGGACGATATTGGAATCGAGCGCAATCAACGACTTCGGCCGGTTCGCTCCTCATAGGTTGCGGGCGCGATTCCGGGAATGCCTTCCTCCATGATCTCGAACAGCCGCTCGACTTTGGCCCGCTTTTCGGGATCGTCCTTCCATAAAGGGCGGGGAGGGCGGAGCTCGGCGATGATCTTGCCATTCTTGCTGATGTCCAGCGCTTCGCCAGCCTCGACCCGTGCGAGGGTGGCCGAGATGTTGGCGTTGAACTCGCGGACGGAGACGATGGCGTTCATTTCGTAGCCTTCTGTTGCAACTGTTGCAACATAGCGGATGCCTGCTGGTCAGACAAGTTCGGCGAGCAGGCTTTCGAACAGGCGGCGGCCGTCTGTGCCACCATGGGCCTGCTCGATCATGCGCTCCGGATGGGGCATGAGGCCCAGCACATTGCCGGCTTCGTTGCTGATGCCGGCGATGTTGCGCGCCGACCCGTTGACCGGCTCGGCGTAGCGGAAGGCGACCTGGCCTTGCTGCTCGAGGCGGTTCAGCGTGTCTTCGTCAGCGGCATAATTGCCGTCATGATGCGCGACGGGGATTTGCAGGATTTCGCCTTGCGCGTAGGCATTTGTGAAAGGTGTGTTTGCGTTGACCACTTCGAGCGCCACATCGCGGCAGACGAAATCGAGGCCGGCGTTGCGCATCAGTGCGCCGGGGAGCAGGCCGGTTTCGGTCAGCACCTGGAAGCCGTTGCAGACGCCGAGGATGCGGACGCCGCGGTTTGCCGCCGCAATCACGTCCCGCATGATGGGCGCGCGGGCGGCGATGGCGCCGGAGCGGAGGTAGTCGCCGTGGCTGAAGCCGCCGGGCAGCGCGATGAGGTCGAGGGTATCTGGCAGCTGCGTATCGGCATGCCACACAGCGTGGGGGGCGATTCCGGTGATGCTTTCGAGCGCGACCATCAGATCCCGGTCGCAATTGCTGCCGGGAAAGACGATGACGGCCGTTTTCACGCCAGCTCGACCCGGAAATTTTCGATGACGCTGTTGGCGAGGAGTTTCCTTGCCATTTCGGCGACTTCCGCCTCGGTGGTGCCTTCAGCCACATCCAGCTCGATCACCTTGCCGACCCGGACATCGGCGACCTGCGCAAAGCCGAGGCCTTCGAGCGCGTGGTGAATGGCGCGGCCCTGCGGATCGAGGACGCCGGGTTTCAGGTTGACGGTGACTCGGGCTTTCATGCCTGCAAGCCTATGCGACAGGCGCCGAGCGTTGAAAAGGCCGGAGCAGGTGTAAAGCGTTCCAGCGCGCCGCGAATGGGGGAGGCTGGAAGATCGCCTTGCCAGCTGAGCAGGCTTTGCTCGGTTGCACCGGCGCGCAGTTCGTATCCATTCGGCGACGACCATTGGGCGTAAGTTTGTCTCGCGCGCGCGAGCGATCAGG
>JBBRKH010000185.1:0-5070 GCA_038217965.1 Sphingomonadales bacterium
CACCGTGGCCGAGGCCGAAACCGATGCGGCCCGGCTGGCGCTGATCCGGGCCATGGCAACGGCCTATGTCGATCTGCGCTTCAGCCAGCGGCGGCTGGCGCTGCACGAGCAGGAAATGCGCAACCGCCGCCAGACCCTGGCGATGACCCGCACGCTGTTTGCCGCCGAAGCGGCGACCCGGCTGGAGATCACCCGGTCCGAGGCCCGGCTGGCCGAGATCGAGGCTGAACTGCCGCTGCGCCGCGCCGCCATCACCGCCCGGCAGAACGAGATCGCGGTGCTGGCCGGAATGGCCCCGGGGAACGTCGGGCTGCTCGGCGTCAATCTGGACCTGCGGGCAGGCCAGCCGCGCCCTGCCCTGTCGCCCGAGGTGGGCATCCCCGCCGATCTGCTGCGCAACCGTCCCGACATCCGCATTGCCGAACGGCGCTATTACATCGCGCTGGCCGATCTGGGTCAGGCGAATGCCGCGCTCTACCCCCGGCTATCGCTGATCGGCACCCTCAGCGTCACCGCGCTGCGGGGCGGGCGCAGCGGGGCGGAATATTCCTTCGGCCCGGCATTGCAACTGCCGGCGATCCCCGGCACGGCGGCGCGCGCCACGGTGGACGGCAGCCGCGCCCGGGTGACCGAGGCGCATGCGATCTGGAAATCCACTGTGCTGGGGGCGATTCTCGAGGTGGAAAACGCGTTGCTCGACTACCAGGCCACCAGTGCCTCGGCGCAGGCCTCCGACACGGCAGTGCGGCTCTACGCCGAGGCGCTGGATTTGACGCGCAAGGTCTTCGCCGAAAGCAATGCCACGCTGGGCGACCTGATCGACGCCGAACAGGCGCTGGCAAACGCTGAACAGACCCGTGCCGACATGCGCGCGCGCCGGGGCCAGAGCTTTGTCGATCTCAATACCCGGCTGGGGGCCGGCAGTGCCGGAACCGCCCCCGAGACCCCTGTGGCCCTGCAGCAACAGTCGGGATGATCCCGGCAGAAGCAGGGAACTTTCCCCAACAGTCACGCGCCCGCCGCAATTCGGGCAGTCCTGCGCCATGGAAGGATGGCACGGACTTGGAGGATATTTCTTGGGGCGCGCAATCGGGCTGGCCCCTTCTGGCAAAAACGGGGCAGTCATGCAGACAATCACGGTATCTTCGCTGAGCGGGCTTTACGCAGCCCTGGCCTCGGCCACAGGCGGCGAGACGATCGCGCTCGCACCCGGCAATTACGGCAACATGTTCCTCGGGGCAAAATCGAAATTCGACATCACCTTCCCCAGCAATGTCACCATCACCTCTGCCGATCCCGGCAACCCGGCGGTGTTCACCGGCCTCGACATCCGCGATGCGGCGAACCTGACCTTCGACAGTGTGGTGTTCGACTACACGTTCGCCGAAGGTCAACCGATCTATACCAAACCGTTCAAGATCTCGGGTGGCGAGAACATCACGATCCGTAACAGCACGTTCGACGGCGATGTGGCGCAAGGCGTCTCGGCGGTGGATGACGGGTTCGGCTACGGCCAGGGCCTGTCGGTGCGCGGCACCGACAACGTGACGATCGAAGGCAACGAATTTTATAACTTTCACCGCGGTCTTGTGGTGGGAGACGGCGACAACATTGCGGTCACCAACAACGAGATCCATTCGATACGTTCGGACGGGATGAATTTCACCGGCGTTCAGGACGTTCTGATCGAAGGCAACTACATCCACGACTTCCGCCGTCCGCCCAGTTCTTCCGATCATGCCGACATGATCCAGTTCTGGACCAACGGCAACACCCGCCCGACGACCGACGTCACGATCCGCGGAAACATACTCGACATTGGTGAGGGCAGCCCGACCCAGTCGATCTTCATGCGCAACGACATGGTCGACCGCGGCCTTGCAGGTCCGGAAATGTTCTACCGGAACGTGACCATCGAGGACAATCTGATCACCAACGCGCATGCCCATGGCATCACCGTGGGGGAAACTGCCGGTCTCGTCATCCGGCAGAACTCGGTGCTGCATGCGGATGGCGGCAATCAGGACGGCCAGGACGCTTCGGTCGAGATCCCGCGTATTTCGGTAGCAGGCAGTTCGACCGATGTGACGATTACAGGCAACGTCACGGCGGCCATTTCGGGCGCAACCGGTCAGCCCGGATGGTCGGTGCGCCAGAATGCCTACGTGCAGGATCAGAACCCGCTGGACCCCGGCTATTATGGCGATGTCTTCGTCAGCTCCTCGCTGACGGCCATTGACGGCGTGCATCAGTTCCTCGCCCTGCCCGGCGGCATGATCGACCGGCTGAACGCAGGCGCCACACCGACGCGCGAGATGGAGATCACCGGCACGGTGACCGCGCTGTTCCAGGTCAGCGGCGATGCGGATGGCAGCAGCCAGACCCGCGTTTTCGACGCGAGCCTCAGCAGCATCGACACCGGCAGCCTTCCCGCCGGCACGATCTTCGAATGGTCCTTCGGCGATGGCTCCCGGGCCCAGGGCCGGACCGTGACGCATGATTATGCCGATGGCGGCCGCTATGATGTGAGCCTGACGGTCATTCTGCCGGGCGGTGCGCGCGACAGCGAAACCACGCAGGTTGCCGTTCAGGACAGCACGGTGCTGAGCCTTGGCGACGACGGGCTGTTCCGCGCGCAGGAGTTCGGCGACGAGATCGTGCTGGCGCAGGGCCGCTTTGTCACGGCGGATGGCATCCAGCTGGGCAATCCGGGCGTGGCGGCCAGTGTCGCGCGACAGCATGTGAGCGACATTCTGAGTACCGAAAACTTCGACATCTCGATGGAGATCAAGGCCGACGTCGCCGGCACGCGAGGCGAGATCTTCCGGCTACACGGCAGCATCATCGTCGAGGTCAATACCAAAGGCGAACTGTTCGTGCGGGCCTTCAGCACCGAAGGCGACGCGATCCGGCTGACCACCACGGGCGTCCGGGTCAACGATCTGCGCCCACATGACATCGGCATCTCGCTGGAGGACGGCCGTTTCAGCGTCAGCGTCGATGGCCGGGTCGCGGCCGAAAGTCTCTTCAACGGCACACTGGTTTCTGCCGGAAACAATGCGCTGACCTTTGGAAATCCGTGGAACGCGACCAATTTCAACGGTGATCTGTCCGCGTTCGAGATCACTGCGGGCCGGGTGCTTGCTGAGGCCGACGTTTCTACGCTTTACCGGTCTGTGGTCTCTGATGCCCCGACGCATCGCAGCGAGGGCATGTCCCAAAGCTCGATCACAGAGGAGTATGTCACCTACTGGAAGGATGACGCGCTTCTGTGACGGCGGCCATCAGGCCGGTTTGCGGTAGCGGGCATGCAGGATGGCCGCGATCAGAAATGGCCAAAGAATGCACACGACAAATCCTAGGGCGTTGAAGAGCGGGTTTTTCAGCCCCTTTTCGCGCTGTTCGCGGTACGTCATCATCATCGCGCAGGTCGCGATACCAAAGTAGAGGATCGCCCCGAGCTCCATAAGTCCCATAGCCGGTTGCCTCCGAAACGAGTCGTGACAAGATGCACACGCTCAAATTGCACGCCAAAGGCGAGTTGCCCAGCCAATCTGCCATGATGACAGGCGCACTTCCGCCCATCCGCTGTATTTGACGGTTATCACAGCAACTGGTCATCAACTCCTCGGAAGCGAGGCAGTTCCGTGACTAGGGTAAGCGATTGCGACTGGTCGAAGACGCTGTGTGAGGGGTCCACTGCATGTTGCGCACCGGTAAGACCGCTGCTTCTGGCTTCATTTGATTGAAAAGCGCTTGCAGGGCACACACCGCGCTTGACCGTAGTTCTGGACAATCCGCTTCACTGCTTACGAGTGGTTTCCGACGCCGTTACGGCGACCTGGATGCGCCGGGAAGCACCGCGCAGCTTCTTGCCCGTGAGTACGGCAAGGAGGACCGGTGCATGAACCGCCCCGATCGCCTGCATCGCCTTCGCGACGGCAAAAATCACTGACAACTGCAGCAAGAGCAGAACCGGATAGATCGGATCCGTTACCTTGATCTGCGCAGCGTTGAAAAGCATCGCCAGAACCGAAATCGTGATCATGTGGCTGCAAAAGACCAGAAAGACAATCTTCTCTGCGGACAAAATCAACGCTTTCAGAAGGCCGCCCTGGCGCACGATCTTGATCGCAAGCCGCCACTTGAAGACTGCAACCGTGGCCCGGTGAAGGATGCTTGCCGACTCCGAGGCACCAATCTCGAGGTGGAGGGGCGCATAGGATACGACCTTGTCGAACGCAACCAAGCTCAGCACCCATAGCCAGGATATCACGATTGACCTCGGCCCATTTTGGCCGATCAGAACGCCGAAACTGAAGAACAGGAGGATTTGAGGCCGCAACAGCAGGATGCCGCCGGTAGCAACTTCCAGCAGAACCCAGCCGATCAGCAGGGCTGTCCAACATATCGTTGGTGATGCTCAACCCGCAGGATTGCCAGCGCGATGCCGCAGCAAGCGAAGATATCGCGCAGAAAGGCTAGCGGCACGTTGAACGGCGGACCATTGATCCCGAAAACATTATCGAGCCATTCGATCAGGGACATCGACATAAATGCCTTGTTTCCAGTCGCTTGAGAATGCATCCCAGCGAGGATCAGCATGATTGATGACCAGCAGACCATTGGCACGAGAAGCGACCGAACCTTGCCCAAGATGAGCGAAGTCGCCGATTCAGGTCCTGAAGCCGACCGAAAGAACAGGAGGCCAGAAACGATGCTGAGCAATGGTACGCTCCCCCGGGCCAGGTCTTCGATCAGTACTTCATACGTGACAGCGAGCGACAGCGACACAGGCGCCGCAAGAATGGCAGAGGCCCCCGGCCAGACGTGGACGAACATCATCAACGTGATGCAGACGACTCGCGCCATGGCCATTGCTTCCGACGCCTCGGGCGTCAGGTAGGAATTGTGTGGCATACCCGCCTCACTGGCGCCGAGCGCTGCAACCAATCTTGCTTTCAATCAAACCGTCCATTTGAGGCAGACGATCACGATTCGATAGCAGAAACTCTCTTTGAAGTTATGATAGATGCGTGGGATTGTCGATTTGGGCAGGTCTTCGGCACC
>JBBRKH010000186.1:0-5053 GCA_038217965.1 Sphingomonadales bacterium
AGATCGCTGCCATTCGCGAGCGCATCCAGGCGACCGGCCGCGCCATCGATCTGGAAGTGGACGGCGGGGTGGACGCCGGCAATGCCGCCCGCATCATCGCCGCCGGCGCCGATGTGCTCGTCGCCGGCACGGCAACCTTCAAGGGCGGCGCATCCTCTTATTCCGCCAACATCGCGGGTCTGCGCTGTGGTGGCTGACAATCCCAACGGCAACAGCCCGCCGGAGGGCGACAGCGAGGCTTTGCGGCTGACCCGCGACCATGGCGATCGCGGCCCATCCTTTGTGGAGCGGCTGTCAGACCGGCTCGATCGCCTGTCGTTTTCCTCTCCTCTGCACCGCATGCGACTGCAGGGCCGCTTTCCGCTGAAGCTGCTGGCGGTGCCGGTTGATCCGGTCGCCGGAGACGCCAAGACCGGCGTGCGGCTGAAAGGCGGCAGGCTGTTTCTGGCCGGCTACGGCGAAGCGATGGCAGACGCGCGATTCGATGCGCCCGGAGCACCAAAGGCCTGGACGGACTGGGTGCACGGCTGGGGGTGGCTGCGCGACATCGCCACCGCGCAGCCGCTTGCGTCCTCGGAGATCGCCCGGATCGAAGCGCTTTCGCGGCGCTGGCTGGCGCGGTTCCACGATTATGAGCAAACCGCATGGGCGCCGCAGCTGACCGGGCGGCGCATTCTGATGGCCATATCGCATGCGCCGCTGGTGATGCCGCGGCATGATCATATCCACCGCTCGGCCGTGCTCAACGGCATTGCCCGCTGGGCGCGGCATCTTGATCGCGCCGCGCCGCGCATGCCCGAGGGCCTCGAGAAGGCCGAAGCGGTTGCCGGACTGCTTGGGGCAGCACTGCTGCTGCCGGGCGGCGACGACCGGCAGGCAATTGCGGAACGCATGCTCGAAACGACGCTCGGCGCGCTGCTCAGGGATGATGACGCGCCGGTCAGCCGCTCGCCGTTCGACCTTGCCCGCGTTGGCGACCTGTTGCTGGTGGTGGAGCAATTCTACAACGCACGGGCGCTGGCTGCCGCGCCCGTCGTCGCGTCTGGCCTCGCGCGGGTTCGATCCGGTCTGGCGGCGCTGAGCATGGGCAATGGGCTGCCCAGCCCCTGGCATGGTGGCCAGCCGACGCTGGCACAGATGGCCCGACTGGCGCCCAGGCCGGGCGATGGCATCCAGCGCCGGTCCGGGTTTCAGCGCATGGCAGCGGGCAAGACGCTGCTGGTGATGGACGCCTGCCCGCCGCCGCCGGCGCGGCTGAGCGACACGGCGCATGCCTCGACGCTAGCGATTGCCATGAGCGATGGCGCCCGCATGCTGATCGTAAGCTGTGGCGGCGAGCGGGGCGGCGGGCCGGAAGGAGCGCGCGCCTTCCCGGCCGAGCTGGTGATGGGGTTGCGCTCCACCGCCGGGCACAGCGCGCTGGTGCTGGCCGACACCAACAGCAGCCGGCTGGCGGATGGCGGCCCGCGCAAGCTGGGCGGCGTTGAAGAGGTGCTGGCCGAAAGCCGATCGAGCGGCGATGGCCACTGGCTTGAAGCGCGACACGATGGCTACCGCCGCCGCTTCGGATACGACCATATGCGCCGGCTCTATCTTTCGGCAGACGGCCACGACCTGCGCGGCGAAGATCAGCTGCTGCCCGCCAAGGCCGGCTTGCCCATTCCCGGCCGCCGCGAAACGCACAGCATCGCCATCCGGTTTCACCTGGGCGCGGGGTGCGAAGCGACGCTCACACAGGACGGCTGCGGCGCCCTGATCAACCTCCCGGCGTCCAGACCGCAAGACCGCACCGCTTGGGCGTTCCGCGCCAGATTCGACAGCGCCCCCGGCACGTTGGCAGTGGAGCCCAGCCTGCTGATCGACAGCGAAGGCGAAATGCACCAGATCCAGCAATTGCTGCTGGTGACCCAGACAGGCGACGGCAAGGCGGCGAGCGTCGGGTGGAGTTTTCGAAGGCAGGGGCGGGGGTAACGGCGCCGCCGGCCCGCGCCCGCGCAACAGGCGGGTGGATGCCGGTGGCTTCTTCTTGCACTTCCCCGTCTGGTGAGGCACCCGGCTTGCGAACCTGAAAACCGGACTCGAGACCCCATGACCGCCCCCATCACGATTCGCCGCGCGTTGCTTTCCGTTTCCGACAAGACGGGCCTGGTTGACCTGGCGACCGCATTGGTGCGGCATGGGGTTGAGCTGCTTTCGACCGGCGGAACTGCGGCGGCGCTTCGGGTGGCAGGGTTGGCGGTAACCGATGTATCGGAGCATACCGGCTTTCCCGAAATGATGGACGGACGGTTGAAGACCTTGCATCCCAAGGTGCATGGCGGGCTTCTGGCGCTGCGGGATGATGATGCGCACCAGGCGGCGGCGGCTGACCATGGCATTGCACCGATCGATCTGGTGGCGATCAATCTTTATCCATTCGAGGCGACCGTGGCGGCGGGGAAGCCACGGGGGGATATCATCGAAAATATCGATATCGGCGGGCCAGCGATGGTGCGCTCGGCGGCGAAGAATCATGCGTTTGTGGCCTGTGTGACCGATGCGGCGGATTATCCGGGGTTGATCCAGGAGCTGGATGCGCATGGCGGGGCGCTGGGGCAGGACACGCGGGCGCGCCTGGCGGCCAAGGCGTTTCAGGCGACGGCGGCATATGATGCAGCGATCGCCAGCTGGTTTGCATTTGCAGACCGGCAGGAGATGTTTCCGCAAACGCTGCCGCTGGTGGTGCGGCGCGTGAGCGAGCTGCGCTATGGCGAAAATCCGCACCAGCGCGCGGCGCTCTATGCCGCGTCTGCGGTGCCGGCCGGGCTTGCCGGCGCCACCCTCGTGCAGGGCAAGGCGCTGAGCTACAACAATCTGGGCGATGCTGATGGCGCGCTGGCACTGATTGCCGAATTTCGCGATGCCGCACCCACGGTGGCAATCATCAAGCATGCCAATCCGTGCGGGGTGGCGACCGCGGCGACTCTGGCCGACGCCTATCGCGCGGCGAAGGCCTGCGATCCGGTTTCGGCGTTTGGCGGGATCATCGCACTGAACCGCGCGATCGACGGAGCCACCGCTCGGGCGATCACCGAGCTGTTCACCGAGGTCATCATCGCGCCGGAAGCCGATGAGGAGGCGCGCGCGGCAATCGCCGGCAAGCCGAACCTGCGGCTGCTTTTGTGCCCGCTGCCGGATCCCGCGCGCTCCGGGCTGATGATGCGCACGATAGCCGGCGGAATGCTGGTGCAGAGCCGGGACAACCGATTGATCGACGATCTGGCTATCGTGACCAAGCGGCAGCCCACAGCGGTGGAGCTGGCCGACATGCGCTTTGCCTGGACGGTGGCAAAGCATGTGAAATCGAACGCGATCGTCTATGCCAAGGGCGGCGCGACAGTGGGCATCGGCGCAGGGCAGATGAGCCGGCTGGACAGCGCGCGGATTGCCGCCTGGAAGGCGCGCGATGCGGCCGAGACAGCCGGCTGGGATGCGCCGCAGACAATTGGCAGCGCAGTGGCGTCTGATGCGTTCTTCCCGTTTTCGGATGGGCTGATCGCAGCGGCAGAGGCCGGGGCGACGGCGGTGATCCAGCCGGGCGGATCGATGCGGGATGCCGAAGTGATTGCCGAAGCGGATGCGCGCGGCCTCGCGATGGCGTTCACGGGCCTGCGGCACTTCAACCACTAATGGCGGGCTGGTGACCGCTGCCTGGGATCCGATGGGGCTGCTGCCGCCGCACGTGCGCGGCATAGTCTGGATGATTGTCGCCTGCATTTCCTTTGCCGGGCTGTGGGTGCTGATCCGGCTGATTTCGCAGGAGCTGCATCCGTTTGCGATCGTTGTGTGGCGCAATTTTCTGGGGCTGCTGTGGCTCATGCCGATGCTGCTGCTGACGCCGGGGCTGCTGCGGGTGGAGCGACTGCCAGCGCACATCCGGCGGGCGACATCAGGCATCATTGCCACCTTTGCGACCTTCTATGCCGTGTCCAATGCGCCGCTCGCCACCGTGCTGGCGATCAACTACACGGCGCCGCTGTTTGCGACCGTTGGCGCCATCCTGTTTCTGGGCGAACGTGTGCGGCTGATCCGCTCGGTGGCGCTGGGCGTGGGGCTGTTTGGAATGCTGCTGGTGCTGCGGCCGGGAGCGACGGACATGACGCCGGGGCTCTGGGCGGCCATCATTTCCACCATCGCCACTGCCTTTTCGCTCGTTGCCATCAAGGCGCTGACCGGCACCGACGATGCCCGCGCGGTGGCGGCATGGAGCTTTGTGCTGACCACGCCGGTTTCGCTGCTGCTGGCGCTGCCGTTCTGGAGCTGGCCGGAGCCGCATCTGTGGCCGCTGTTGATCGGGCTGGGCGCGTGCGCGGCCGCCGGGCAAATGGCGTTGAGCCAGGCCTTCGCCGCAGCCGACGCAAGTGCCGTTATGCCGTTCGACTTCGTGCGCTTCGGGCTGATCACGATTGCCGGCATCGTGCTTTTCGGCGAACGCTATGATCTGTGGACCATCGTGGGCGGGGCAATTATTCTGGCGAGCACGATCACGCTGGCCGTGCGCGAACAGCAAGTGGCGCGGGCGCTGCGGTCAACCTCTTCGGCGGACACATGAACGTGGCCCCCAATTTCTGCGCAGTTTCGATATCACGCAATCCTGTCCTAAGGCAGAGAGAACAGCATCCAAGGGGAGACTGACATGCAATTGAATGGCACATCGGCAATCGTGACGGGCGGCGCATCGGGGCTGGGCGAGGCGACGGCGCGGGCGCTGGCGCGGGAGGGGGTGCGGGTGGCGATTTTCGACATGAACGCGGAGAAGGGCGAGGCGGTTGCGGCCGAGATCGGGGGCGTCTTCTGCCATGTGAATGTGACCAGTGACGAGAGCGTGGATGCGGGCTTTGCGAAAGCGCGGGCGGCACAGGGCCAGGAGCGCATTCTGATCAACTGCGCCGGCACCGGGAATGCGGCAAAGACGGCGAGCCGATCGCGCGAGACTGGGGAGATCAAGCATTTCCCGCTGGATGCGTTCAACATGATCATCCAGATCAACCTGGTTGGCACCTTCCGCTGCATC
>JBBRKH010000187.1:0-5032 GCA_038217965.1 Sphingomonadales bacterium
CGCCCGGGCGACAGCGCAGCCGGTTCCCTGGGTGCGGCCGGTGGCGCGGGCGGCGTGCAAAACGAGGCGCTGATCAAGATAGGAGGCGGCGGCGGGTGCCGGGCCGAGCACGACGGCGCGGTCTGCGGCGCGCGCCCATAGGCTTTCGCGATCGGCGGCCGACACGCCGACCACGGTTTCGATGCCGAGCGCGCGTGCAGCGGCGATGGCACGGAGCGCGATTTCCCCGCGATTGGCTATGAACAGGCGGCGATCAGCCATCGGGATCGATGGCGAAGAGGGGCTGGCCGAATTCGACCAGATCGCCGTCTGCCGCGTGCACGGCAAGCACGGTTCCGGCGCATGGAGCATGCACGGTGGTGAACAGCTTCATCACTTCCAGCAGGCACAGATTCTGGCCCTCGGCCACCCGCTCGCCGACCAGCACGAACGCTGGCTCGCCGGGCTTCGGCGCGCGGTAGAAGGTGCCGAGGCTGGGCGCCGCAACGGTCCGCCCGGGCGACAGCGCAGCCGGTTCCCTGGGTGCGGCCGGTGGCGCTGCCGGGGTGGCGACGCCGTGCACGGGCGCGGCCAGCTCGCCGTCTTTCGACAGCCGCAGCTCGACGCCGTCTGCTACAAGGTCGATCCGGCGCCAGTCGCTTTTCTCGAACTGGGCGACCAGCGCCTCGATATCGGCCAGGCTGATCGGCATGCGCTGCTCCTTCAGGCGGCGGCGGCGGCGGCGCGCCACGCCAGCAAGGTTTGCAGCGCCGGATCGGCGGCGGGTGCGACAAGCGGCAGCAGCCCGGCCAGCAGCAGGCCGCGATCGCCGTCTGCTGTGACCGCCCGGCCGGCGAGCCCCTGCAGGGATCCTTCGCCGCAGCCGACGACGACCGGCTTGCCAAGCGACCGGCCGACGACTGCGGCGTGCGACGTCGTGCCGCCGAGCTCGGTGGCGATGGCAGCGGCGGCGATCATGCCGTGCACGTCTTCGGGGCTGGTGGTCGGCCGGGCCAGGACCACGGCCTCGCCGGCGGCCGCACGACGTTCGGCTTCGTCGCTGCACAGGACGAGCACGCCCTGGCCAATGCCGGGAGAAGCGCCGGTGCCCTGCGCCAGAACAGGCGCGGCGGCGGCGGCCGGATCGAGCTGCGGCTGCAACAGCAGGGCGATCTGCGCATCGGATACCCGCGCCAGTGCGGCCGGGCGGGCGATCAGGCCCTCGAGCGCCATCTCGACCGCCATGCGGGCGGCAGCGCGCGGACTTCGCTTGGCGGTTCGGGTCTGCAGCAGCCAGAGCCGCCCGCTTTCGATAGTGTATTCGATATCCTGCGCGTCTTGCGCTGCGGCTTCGAGGGTTTCGCCGGCGCGCAGCAGTGCGGCGGCGATTTCGGGATGCGACGCGCTGAGTGCTGCCAGCGGCAGGGGGCTTGCCTTGCCCGAAACGACATCCTCGCCCTGGGCGCGGGGAAGCCATTCGCCGTAGGGTTCGCGGGCGCCGCTCAAGGGATTGCGGGTGAACAGCACGCCGGTGCCGGATCGGCTGCAGCGGTTGCCGAACACCATGGCCTGCACCGTGACGGCGGTGCCCAGATCGTGCGCGATGCCCTGATGGTCGCGCCAGCGGCGGGCGCGTCTGCTGTTCCAAGACCGGAAGACGGCGGCGACGGCGGCCAGCAGCTGGTCGCGCGGAGCGGCGGGCGGCGGCGTTCCGACGATTTCGGCGAACTGCGCGTGGAACCGGGCGGCGGTGTCGGCGGCAAAGCCGGAGCAGCCGGTCTCGGCTGCCCCGGTCTCGCCTGCCCCAGTCTCGGCTGCCCCGGACTCCTCTGCCATTGCCGCGCTTGCTTCGGGGCACATGCCGATGTTGAGCAGCGTGTCCATCATGCCCGGCATGGAAATTGCGGCACCCGAGCGGACGGACACGAGCAGCGGCGCAATCGCCTGCCCGAACCGACGGCCGGTTTCGGCCTCGATCCAGCATATGCCGGCGTCGATCGCTGCCGTCAGCGCGGCTGGCAGGGTGCCGGATTCGAGGAACAGGGTGCAGGCGGGGGTGGCGATCACGAAGGCTGGTGGCACGGGCAATCCGTGTGCCGCCATGGCAGCAAGCGATGCCGCCTTGTTGCCGACAAGGGCGTCGTCCGGCGGTGCGCCGGCGCCCAGCGCCAGAACATGCAGCCCAAGCTGCATCAGTCGGTCCGCTGCCCGCCGAGGATGCGGATCAGCTCCTCGTGCAGCTCGAACCAAAGGGTGTGATAGCTTTCGCGCGCCACGTCGCTGACCCAGGCGATGTCGCCGTCTTCCGCCTTTTCCAGCGCGGCAAGCAGGCCCGCCCGGTAAAAGGAGAGGGCGGGGAGGCCGGCTTCCAGCCGCTGCAGGACGGGATCGGCGCGTTCGTGCAGGGCGCCGAGCCGGTCGATGATGCGCGCGTCGTGGGCGGCATCGCTGTGGTCGTTGGGCAGCGGCTGGCCGGCGACGGTGAGCACCTGCCAATCCGTCATCAGCGCCTTCAGTGCGCGGTTCAGGCCTTCGAAATCGGCGTTGGCGGCGCGGATTGCGGGATCATCGCGCACTTCGGCGTGGACGCGCGAATAGTCCGCCTGCAGCGCCATGCGGGCGAGCGGCGCAAGCATCCAGCGGTTGCCGGCGAGCACCACGCGTCCGCCGGCTTGCGCGGCTGCCAGTTCGTGCTCCACATCGGCGTGCGGCAGCCCGAGCCGCCGCGCCAGATCGGCGGCGGTTGCCGCCTTCTGCACGCCGAGGCCGTGCAGCAGCCTGTGGCGGAGCTGCTGCGTCATTGCGCCGGCCCGGCGGCGAGCACGCGCGCCTTCACTTCGCGGCGGAGGACCTTGTTGGCGGCGCTTTTGGGCAGCGTGTCCCATATGTCGATCGATTTCGGCGCCTTGTAGCCGGCCAGGCGGGCGCGGGCTGCGGCCAGCAGGGCATCGGCATCGAGGCCGTGACCGGCGACGACGGCGTGCACCCGGTCGCCCCATGTCTCGTCGGGCAGGCCAATGACCGCGGCTTCCAGCACGCCGTCGAGGCCCAGCAAAACATCCTCAACCTCGCGTGGGTAGACGTTGTAGCCGCCGGATATCAGCATGTCGTTCTTGCGGTCCAGCAGATAGAAGAAGCCGTCTGCGTCCATGCGGCCGATGTCTCCGGTGTGCAGCCAGCCGCCGCGGAAGGCGTGCGCGGTTGCTTCGGGGCGGTTCCAGTAGTGGCTCATCGTCTGCGGGCCGCGGCAGACGATCTCGCCGATTTCGCCGGCTGGCAGCAGGGTGCCGTCGTCGGCCATCACCGCCACGTCGGCGCAGGCGAAGGGGCGGCCGCATGAACCGGCGCGGTCATGGTGTTCGGGTGCCAGACAGGTGATGACCATGGGGCTTTCCGCCTGGCCGTAGGTTTGTGCAAGGATGCGGCCGAAGCGGGCTTCGGCGCGCGCCAGCACGGCGGGCGCGATCGGCGAGGCGCCGTAGGCAATGCGGGTCAGTGCGAGCGGCGCGGCATCGAGGCCCGGCGTATCGAGGATCATCGCCAGCATTGTGGGCACCAGAAATGTCATGGTGGCGCGCTCCCCGGTTGCCAGCGCCACGAACGCGGCCGGCTCGAACTTCGCCATGACGAGGCTGGTTGCCCCGCGCACCAGCGCCGGCAGAAAGAAGGCGCCCGAGGCGTGCGCTATCGGCGCGGCATGCAGGAAGCGGTCTTCGGGCGACAGGCCGGGCAGCAGATCGGTGAGGAAGGCCGACAGCTCCGACAGTTCGCCGCGCTCGGTGAGCGTGACCGCCTTGGGCTGTCCGGTGGTGCCGCCGGTGTAGCCCAGCCGATAGGGCGCATCGAGCGGCCGGTCTGCGGCGCAGGGCGTTGTGGCGGCGGCTGCTGTCAGCGCGGCGAGGTCTGCGCTGGACAGGCTGCGCTCGACTCCGAGATCGCCGAAGCTGCCGTCGTGGATGACCGCGCGGCTCTGGCTGTCGGCCAGCTTGTAGCGGTGATCCTGCGCAGTTTCGCGGGTGTTGAGGCCGACGCGGACCAGCCCGGCCTTGGCAAGCGCATAGTAGGCGACGAGGCAATCGATGCCGTTGGGCAGCAGCACGCCGATGCGGTCGCCGGGTGCGAGGCCACTGGCGATGAGGCCGTTGCCGAGCCGGTCGGTTGCCCGATCGAAATCGCGGAACGACAGGGTGCGCGCGTCTTCCACGAGGCACGGCCGGTCACCGTGGTGCAGCGCTGCCCGCCGGATGAGGCTGCCGATCTGGCCCATCAGCTGCCCTTGCCCGCCAGCGTGCGCGACTGGCGCTGCTCCAGCCGGTAGAGTGCATCGGCTTGCGGCGAGCCGGCGTTGTATTTCACCCAGGTCTCGCAGAGATGCGTCCACGGCGGCTGGCAGGTTTCCGGCACGAAGGCGCGCGCGGCCGCATTGTAGGCTTCGAGCGATAGGACGCCGCGGGTGGTGCGGTATCGATCATTCTTGGGCGGCAGGTGCGAACTGCCGGGAAGGGAGGGGCCGATGCGCGGGACGAAATCGTCGCCCGCGAGGATCGAATAGGGCAGCGGGGTGAGCACCCTTGTCGGCCGGTTCGACCATTTCATCATGGTGAAGGGGGACTGCTGCTGGCCGGGGAGCGAGATGCCACCGACCAGCTCGCCGAGCGCGGCATCGGCATATTCATCGGACAGCATCGGGCGGAAGCGCTCGGCGCGCGGATCGATCTCCAGCCAGTCGGCAGGGTCGAACACGCCGGCCACATGCGCCAGATCCTTGGCGATGGCATAGTAAGCGATGGCGCCGGCGTCGATCAGCTGGTCGCGGCTCCAGCCCGCCATGCGCAGCCAGAGACGGTTCGTGGCGTCCTTGAAGATGGCATTCAGTTCGAGGAATTTTGCGGTCAGCTGTTCGGGCGAGCCCATGGCGACCGGCTGCCAGCCTTCCGACAGCGTGTCGGACGTGTAGAGCCCGATGCCGGCGAGCTTTGCAGCAGTGAATTCCGGCTCGCTTTCGAAGCTGCCCCAATCATCCACGAGGTTGAAGTGGCAATCCTTGGCCACC
>JBBRKH010000188.1:0-5011 GCA_038217965.1 Sphingomonadales bacterium
AGGGCACGCCTGCCGAGAAGGCAGAAGACCCGGAGCTCGGACACGATATCATTCCGGCCGAGCGCTACACCAGCGCAGATTTCATGGCGCGCGAGTGGGCGCATATGTGGACCAAGGTGTGGCTGCTGGGCGGACGCTCCGACGACATGGCGGAGCCGGGCGACTATATCTGCACCGATATCGGCCGGGAATCGGTGCTGATCGTGCGTCAGCCGGATGGCTCGGTGCGGGCTTTTCCCAATGTCTGCCTGCACCGGGGCAACAAGCTCAGGCCCGAGGGGCGCGGCACTGTGGAGCAGTTCCGCTGCATCTATCACCACTGGACCTACGGGCTGGACGGCATCATTCAGCGCATTCCTGATCTGGCGACCTTTCCGCAGGGTGCGCCGCCGGAAGGCCGCCTGCCGTCGCTGCCGTGTGGCGAATGGGGCAGTTTCGTGTGGTTTTCGCTGAACCCGGAGGTGGAGCCGCTGGAGGCTTATCTCGAGCCGCTGCCGCAGCATCTGGCGCCCTACAATTTCGACCGGATGGCGATGACGCGCGACATCACGGTCGACTGGGATTGCAACTGGAAGGCGAGCGTCGACGCCTTTAACGAAAGCTACCATGTGCAGGGCATCCACCCGCAGCTGCTCTGGTATCTCGATGATGTGAACATCCAGATCGATTGCTATGCCCGGCACAACCGATATTTGATCCCGTTCGCCACAATCAGCCCCCGCGTTGCGGTGCCATCCAGCATTCCGCCGGCGATCGACGAAATCATGCGCAAGGCGGGGATGGACCCGGCCGCGTATGAAGGCCGCGTGACCGATATTCGCCGTGATGTGCAAAAGCACATGCGCGAGCACGGGGCGAAGGCCGGAAAGGATTATTCCCGGCTGAACGACGACCAGCTGACCGACGATTACCATTACATGATCTTTCCCAACGTCACGCTGAACACGCACGCCGATGACCTTCTGCTGTTCCGGCAGAGGCCGCACCCGACCGACCCCGACAGGATGTTCTACGATATCTGGACCTTCGAGCTGGTGCCGGAAGGCGAGGACTGGCCCGAGCGGCCAAAGCATGTGCATTTCCGGCACGGCGACAAGAGCATCGGCCAGGTGCTGGACCAGGATGCTCTCAATCTGCCGACGGTGCAGAAGGGCATGCATTCGAGCGCCTTCAAGGGGCTGTGGCTGGGCGAGCAGGAATTGCGCATCCGCCACTTTCACAAGGTGCTGGACGATTATGTGACGGGGAGCGAGTGACATGCAGCTGAGCCGCGACGAAATGCTGGGCGCCTACCGCCGGATGAAGACCATCCGCGCTTTCGAGGAACGGCTGCACGACGAGATCATGACCGGCGAGATTGCCGGCTTCACCCACCTCTATGCCGGGCAGGAAGCCGCCGCCGTCGGCGTCTGCGATCACCTGACCAACGAGGATTTCATCGTATCCACCCACCGCGGGCATGGCCACTGCATCGCCAAGGGCTGCGATGTGGAAGCGATGATGAAGGAAATCTACGGCCGCGCCGATGGCCTCTGCAAGGGGCGCGGCGGATCCATGCACATTGCCGATCTTTCCGTCGGCATGCTGGGCGCCAACGGCATCGTCGGCGCCGGCGCGCCGCAGGCGGTCGGCGCGGCAATTTCCACCAAGCTGGACGGCAAGGGCAGGGTCGCGATCGCCTTTTCCGGCGACGGTGCCTGCAACCAGGGCACCACCTTCGAGGCGATGAACATGGCGGTCGTGCTGAAGGTTCCGGCCATTTTCGTGTTCGAAAACAACCATTATTCCGAGCACACCGGCTTCGACTATGCGGTCGGCACGAACCGGGACATCGCCAGCCGGGCCGAGGCTTTCGGCATGAAGGTCTGGCGGGCCGACGGCTCCGATTTCTTCGACACCTACGAGACGATGCGCGAGCTGCTGGACTATGTGCGCGCCGGCAACGGGCCGGCGGCCATCGAGCTCGATACCGAGCGCTTCTACGGCCATTTCGAAGGTGATCCGCAGCGCTATCGCGGCGAAGGCGAGCTGGACCGCATCCGCGAAACGCGCGACTGCCTGAAGGCGTTCCGCGCCCGGGTGGGCGAGGCGGGGCTGCTCGATCTCGCCGAACTCGATGCCATCGATGCCGAGGTGATGGCGCTGATCGACCGGGCGGTGGCCGACGCAAAGGCCGCGCCGCCACCCGATCCGGCGACCGTCGCCGACGATGTCTATGCAAGCTATTGAGGGGCGCGCGATGAGCAGCACGAACATGACCATCCGCGAGGCAATCGCCTCCACCATCGACGCGGAAATGGCGCGCGACGAGAGTATTGTCATTCTCGGTGAGGATATCGTCGGCGGCGCGGGCACCGCCGGCGGCCAGGAGGCGATCGGCGGCATATGGGGCACCACCGGCGGATTGTTCGCAAAATACGGCGCCGGCCGGGTGCTGGACACGCCGATTTCCGAGAGCGCCATCATTGGCGCGGCAGCGGGTGCGGCGCTGGCCGGCAAACGGCCGATTGCCGAGCTGATGTTCGCCGATTTCATCGGGGTGAGCCTGGACCAGCTGTGGAACCAGATGGCGAAGTTTCGCTACATGTTCGGCGGCAAAGCCCGCTGCCCGGCGGTCGTGCGCATGGTCTACGGCGCAGGCATGAACGCTGCCGCCCAGCACAGCCAGTCCGCCTATGCGATCCTCACCTCGATGCCGGGGCTGAAGGTCGTGCTGCCCGCCACCCCTGCCGACGCCAAGGGATTGCTGACCGAGGCGCTGCGCGGCGACGATCCGGTCATGTTCATGGAGCACAAGGCGCTCTACGGCGTGAAAGGCGAGGTGCCCGATGGCGAGCACCGCCAGCCTTTCGGTCAGGCCCGGCAGGTGCGCGCCGGCGGCGACATCACCATCGTGACCTGTGGCGGCATGGTGCGATTTTGTGAAAAGGCGGCCGACGCGCTCGCCAGCGACGGCATCGGCGTCGACCTGCTCGATCTGCGAACCACCAGCCCGATGGACGAGGAGGCTATCCTCGATTCGGTGGAATCAACCGGCCGGCTGGTGGTGGTCGACGAGAGCCCGCCAAGGTGCAGCCTTGCCGCCGACATTTCAGCGATCGTGGCGCAGAAGGCATTTTCGAGCTTGAAGGCGCCGCCACTGATGGTCACCCCGCCGCATTCTCCGGTCCCCTTCGCGCGCGAACTGGAGCGCGCCTGGCTGCCTTCACACAAGGATGTGGAGGCCGCAGTTCGGCGCACGCTTGCTTATAACGGGGCGCGCTGAGATGCCTGCGCTAAAGCCGTTCACGATGCCGAAATGGGGTATCGAGATGAGCGAGGGGACGATTGCCGAGTGGATGGTGCAGGAGAATGCACCGTTCGCCAAGGGTGCGACCATCGCGCTCATCGAGACGGACAAGATTTCCAACGAGGTGGAAGCCGAGGCCAACGGCCGCTTCGTGCGCATCATCGCGCAGGTCGGCGAAATCCTGCCGGTGGGTGCGCTGCTTGCGGTGCTGAGCGATGGCGGCGAGGCAAGTGCGGCAGACATCGACGCGGTGATCGCCAGCTTCAGGCAGGCCGATACCGGCTTCAGCGGCGAAGTTTCCGGGCCGGAGCCCGCCCCTGCACCCGTTGCGGCCCCGATCGCCATTGCTGACAGCATCGCCATCAGCCCGGCAGCCCGATCGGCAGCCGGGGCATCCCGGTTCGATGTGTCGGCGCTCGCAGGCAGCGGACGCAAGGGCCGCATCACCGCGCAGGATGTGCACCAGGCGCTGCGCGGAGCAGCCGCTGTGCAATGGGTCGGGCCGCTCGAAATCGCGCCGGATGGCTTGGCGTTCGCGTCCCCCATGGCACGCCGGCTGGGGCATCTGCACGGCATATCGCTGGACGGGCTGCAGGGCAGCGGCGCACATGGCCGCATCGCAAAAGCCGATGTGCTGGCTGCGGTGCAAAAGGCCGCGCCGGCTGCGCCTGCCGGTCCGGAAAGCGGCTTCGAAATTCAGCCGATGTCGTCCATGCGGCGCACCATCGCCCGGCGGCTGAGCGAATCGAAAGCGACCATTCCGCATTTCTACGTGCGCCGCCGCGTGCGGGCGGACCGGCTGCTGGCAGCGCGTCTGGCAGCGGGCAATATGGCCAGCGTCAACGACTATCTCATCCACGCCTGCGCGCAGGCGTTGATGGAAGTGCCGGCGCTCAACATCCAGGTGCACGGCAATGACATCCACCGTTTCGGCCACGCCGATATTGCCGTTGCGGTGG
The DNA here is from genome assembly GCA_038217965.1 of Sphingomonadales bacterium. GTDB lineage: Bacteria > Pseudomonadota > Alphaproteobacteria > Sphingomonadales > Sphingomonadaceae > Sandaracinobacteroides. Next base: position 4,249 of record JBBRKH010000188.1, read on the forward strand.
CAACCGAACGCGGACTGGTGACACCCATTCTATTCGGCGCCGACCAGCTTGCGGTCACCGAAATCGCCGCCCGCATGGCCGATCTGGCACAGCGCGCGCGGGCCGGAAAGTTGCAGATGGAAGACATCGCCGGCGGCAGCTTCTCGCTGTCCAATCTCGGCCCGTTCGGCGTCGAGCAGTTCGACGCCATCATCAATCCGCCCCAGGGCGCCATCCTGGCCGCAGGCGCCGCGCGTGCAGAGCCGATCGACGATGCCGGCGCCATCCGCATCGTGCCTGTCATCCACCTGTCGCTGTCGTGCGATCACCGCGCGATTGACGGGGCTGACGCCGGGCGCTTCCTCGCAGCACTCGCCGCGCAGATCGAAGGCGCCGGCCGGTAAAGCCACCAGCCTCTCATACCGCGTCTCATCCATAGCTTCGGCGGAACGCCGCAAGCGCTTGCCGCGCGCCGGCCGATAGGCCGAACGCGACGGGTTTTCCCCATCGAGCCTTGCAATCAGTCCCAGCGCGCCTCGGGTGGCAGGCTCATCAGGATCGCATCCACATTGCCGCCGGTCTTCAGACCGAAGGTGGTGCCGCGGTCATACACCAGATTGTATTCCGCATAGAGCCCGCGATACCGCAGCAACGCAAGCCGATCCTCCGCCGTCCATGGCAGGCCCATCCGCGCACGCACGATGGCTGGAAAGGCAGCCAGAAATGTTTCCCCCACATCGCGGGTAAAGGCGAAATTGGCATCGAATTCCGCATCCGATTCCAC
>JBBRKH010000189.1:0-4993 GCA_038217965.1 Sphingomonadales bacterium
CGCCGGTTTGCAGGCCGCTGATATGTGCATGCCACGCAAATTGAGGGCCGCTCAGATTTCGCTGTCACCGTGCAAAGGTTTCGGTTAGCATTCGAGTGACGCTCAGGAGTGGCGTTGTGCATGGGGTGAACCGGGCTTGCATCGTCATCTGAATGGCAAATTGCCCGCTGGTGGGTCGGGCCACCGGCCTTCTGCCGTGCAGCTGGCGGGTGCAGCGCTGATCATGGCGCTGCTATCAGCCTGCTCCGCTGCAGACGGGGGCGGTGTGGATAGCCAGCCGGCGCCGGCTGCGGTGTCGCTGGTTCGCGTCGGCGAGGCGGCAACGGTGGTTGCAGTGGCGACCGGCACGGTCAGGCTGCGGCGGGAAACGCCGCTGGCGTTCGTGAATGCCGGACGGGTTCGGAGCATTTCGGTGCGCGAGGGCGATTTCGTACGAAGTGGGCAGCCACTCGCCGCCTTGGACACCACCGCGATCGATGCAGCGACCCTGTCGGCCGGAGTCGAATACCGGCGCGCCAATGCCGAACTGGCACGCCAGCAGCGGCTTCTGAGCCAGGGATGGGTGGCGCGCGCGCGCGTCGATACGGCCGAAGCTGTGGCGAGCGCTGCGGCGGCAGGCCTTAGCAGCGCCCGTTTCAGCCAGCGTTTTGCTGGCATTTCGGCGCCGGGTGACGGGATCGTTCTGGCGCGTCTGGCAGAGCCGGGCCAAACCCTTGCCGCAGGCAGTCCTGCGCTGGTGCTCGGCGAGCTTGCCAGCGGCTATGTCCTGCGCATTCCGCTTTCTGCCGGCGACGTTGGCCGCCTGAGCGTGGGGCAGACGGCCACGGTTAACTTTTCCGATGGAGCGGCACCGGACATGGCGGCCACGGTTATCGAAATTGCCGGCCGGGCCGATCCGCAGACCGGAACCTTCGTGGTCGAGCTGGCCTTGCCGACGGGTGCCGGGATAAACTCGGGGCTGAAATCGGGAATGATCGGCCAGGCGCGGATCGCGCAAGGCCAATCGGGTGCGTTGACCGTGCCGGCGAGTGCAGTTTTTTCGGCGCGGGCCGACGAGGGGTTTGTCTGGCGCTACGAGCGTGTTTCCAAAAAGGTGGCAGCACGGCTGGTGTCGCTCGGAGCCGTATCCGAACAGGGGGTCGAAGTGCTGGGCGGCCTTGTGCCAGGGGATCTGATCGTTCGCAGTGGCGTTGATCAACTGGTCGAAGGGCAGACAGTGAAGCCCGTGGCGGGTTTGCGGTGATGCCGGTGTCGTGAATCGCCTGATCGCCTTTGCGGTGCATCGCTGGCAGCTGACGCTGGTGGTGTTTGCGCTGGTGGCGGCGCTTGGCGCGCAGGCATTCCTTGCCATTCCGCGTTCGGTCGATCCCCATTTCAAGGCGCCGTTCGTGTTGATCATCGCAATTCTGCCCGGCGCCGATCCAACCGATATCGAGCAAACGGTGGCGAAGCCGATCGAAGAGGCATTGGCAGGCCTCGACAATATCACCGAGCTGCAATCCTCTTCGTCTGACGGGCAGGCGGTAATTACCGCCGAATTCACCTGGGAAAGCGATCCGGATCGCAACTATGACGAAGCGGTGCGGGAGGTGAATGCGATCCGGTCGCAGCTTCCGGATGGCATCCGGCGCCTGGAGTTCCGCCGGTTCCGCACAACGGAGGCGGTTGTGGTGCAATATGCAATCGTCTCCGATACCGCTTCGTGGCGCCGCATGGAAAAGCTGGGCCAGGATCTGCAGGAAGCCTTTCTCCGCCAACCGGGTGTTCGCTCGGCGCAAGTATGGGGCCTGCCTCGGCCGGAAATGCGTGTGTCGGTAGATCTGGGCCGGCTGGCCGAGCTCGGCATCCCCGTGACGCTGGTAACCGATGCACTTCGGGTGGGGGGCACCGATCTGCCGCCAGGGCCTCTCAGGGTGGGCGAGCAGCGGCTCAACCTGCGGGCCGGGGGTGCATTCAGAAGCGTGGAGGAGGTTCGCGCCGTGCCGCTGCGGGCGGGAAATGGCTCCGTTGTGCGCATCGGCGATGTGGCCGTGGTCGGCTGGGAAACGGGCGAGCGCGTGCACGCAACCCGTTTGAACGGCAAGCGCGCCATCTGGGTGACGGCGACACAGAAGGATGGCGCCAATGTGCTGGATGTGCAGCGCCGGCTCGCCGCGGCGTCCGACAGCTATCGGCAGACGCTGGCCCCCGACATGCGACTGGAGCTGGCGTTTGACCAGTCGGAGGATGTGAAGCGCAAGCTCGCTCTTCTGGCGCGGGATTTTGCGCTGGCGCTGGCGCTGGTGCTGCTCACCTTGCTGCCGCTTGGTCTCAGGGCCTCGGCGGTCGTCATGGTGTCGGTGCCGCTCAGTCTGGCTGTCGGCGTGCTGGTCATGAACATGCTTGGCTACACGCTGAACCAGCTTGTCATCACCGGCTTCATCGTCGCGCTCGGCATATTGGTGGATGATTCCATCGTGGTGGTGGAAAACATCTCCCGCCATCTGCGCATGGGCTATGCGCGCACGGCGGCAGCGATTGCCGGAACGCAGCAGATTGCCGTGGCCGTTGTCGGCTGCACGGCGGTGCTGGTGTTCGCCTTCCTGCCGCTCACGGCGCTTCCGGGGGGCGCCGGCAAGTTCGTTCGCGGACTTCCGCTTGCGGTTATTGCAACGGTGGTTGCATCGCTCGTGATTTCGCTCACCATCATCCCCTTTCTGGCCTCGCGCATCCTGCCGCGCGAGGAAAGCAAAGAGGGCAACCGGGTGCTGCAGGCGGTGAACGGCGCCATCCAGCGCACCTACGCGCCAATTCTGCACTGGGCGCTGGAAAGGCCGAAAACGGCGCTCGCCGGCGCGATGGCGCTGTGCATTGCCGCTCTCGGCCTCATTCCCGTGCTGGGGTCCAGCCTGTTTCCGCCCGCCGATGCCCCTTATCTGCAGGTGTCGATCGAGGCCTCCGAGGGGGCCGACATGGCGGTCACCGATCGCGCGGTGCGCTTTGTCGAGCAGGCGCTGGAAAACGAGCCGCTGGTGCAGAATCGGCTGGCCAATGTGGGGCGTGGCAATCCGCAGATTTTCTACAACGTGCGCGAAGTTTCGCAGCAGTCCAATTTCGGCACAGTTGCGTTCACCCTTTCGCAATGGGATCAGGCCGAGGGGCAGGCGCTTATTGCCCGCCTGCGCGCCAGATTCGAAACCTATCCCGAAGCGCGCATAGCGCTGAAGCCGTTTCAGAACGGAGCGCCGATCACTGCACCGGTGCAATGGTTTATCACCGGGCCCGATATCGCGGAGCTGAAACGGCTTTCGATTCAGGCGGAGCGGCTGTTCCGGGACACGCCGGGAACAAGGGATGTGCGCAATCCACTCGCTTTCGACCGCCTGGATCTCGATCTGGGACTGGATGCGGACAAGGCGGCGCTGCTGGGGGTTTCGCCGGCCGCCGCACGCCGGGTGACGCGGCTGGCGCTGGCGGGGGAAAATGCCGGCCGCTTCCGCGACGCAGAAGGCGACAGCTACGATGTGGTCGTGCGGCTGCCGCTTTCTGGAAATGCGCAGGCGGACGGGCTGGGAGCGCTGCAAAGCGTCGAAGCGCTGGGGCGGGTGTATGTGTCGAACCAATCCGGCGCGGCCGTGCCGTTGCCGGCGATTGCCACACCGCGGCTGTCCGGCGGGCCGGCTTCCATCGATCGCTATGGCCAGCAGCGCAGCGTGTCGTTGACGGCAAACATTGCCGATGGATTTTTGACCTCGAAGGTGAATGAGGCGGTGGGCGACAAGCTGCGAGTGCTCGACATGCCGCCCGGTTACGGCTTTCGCGAGGGCGGCGAGGCGGCCGAGCAGGAGGAAAGTCTTGGCGGGCTTGGCGGGGTTATCCTGCTGACGATGTTCGGGATTTTCGCGGTTCTCGTGCTGGAATTCGGGCGTTTCCGGGAGACACTGGTGGTGATCGGCGTGATTCCGCTCGGCATGTTCGGTGGGCTGATCGCGCTGTGGCTGACGGGCAATTCGATCAGCTTCACGGCAGTCATCGGATTTGTCGCGCTGATCGGAATCGAAATCAAGAATTCCATCCTGCTGGTGGATTTCACCACCCAGTTGAGGGCGCAGGGGATGGCGCTCAGGCCGGCGATCGAGCGGGCCGGCGAGGTGCGGTTTCTGCCTGTGTTGCTCACCAGCGTGACAGCGGTGCTGGCGCTGCTGCCGCTGGCGCTGTCTGGATCCGGGCTTTACTCTCCGCTGGCGTGGGTCATCATCGGCGGGCTCATTTCCTCCACCGTGCTGAGTCGGGTGGTGACGCCGGTAATGTATCTGCTGCTGGTGCAGAATGCGCCGCCTGTGGAGGAGTATTCGCCTTTGCCGCCGCCGCTGCCGGAGGCGTGAAAAAGGCGCCCGCCGGAGTGTCCGGCGGGCGCCTGTTCAATAGGGTCAGGCCGTCGCAGCGGTGCGGCGGCGGGCAGCGAAGCCGACCAGACCGAAGCCGGCGATCAGCATGGCCCAGGTGGCGGGTTCGGGGATGACGCCGCCGCCACGAACCAGCCAGGTTTCGACATTCGGCTCGCCGGCCCAGGCCGGATTGCCGAAGATGGCGCCGATGACCGCGTCGTTGAAGTCGCACTGGTTGAAAGGCGACCCGGAGGTGAAATAGGCGGTCGCGCAGGCGCCGTCTCCCGGAGCGCTGGTGAATACGGTGCCTTCAACGCTGACGCCGGCCAAGGGGACATTGGCGCCGGCGAAGATGAACGCGTTTTCGCTTGGCCGCGCGGCAAATTCGGCTGCTGTCGGAAGGCGCCAGCCCTGGGTTGCCTGATAGCTCAGATCGAGCGGCAACTGACCACTATTGCAGCCGGTTGGCGAGCAGGGGCTGGCCCATGCCCAATCGAGGCCGCCGAAGGTGATGTAGGTGTTGGCTGGGACAGGAATGTTCAGCAGCGCGGCCGATGCCGGCATTGCCGTGAACGCGAGGGCTGCGGTGGCAGCGAGAGCAAAGATTTTCATGGATACTATCCCCC
>JBBRKH010000190.1:0-4990 GCA_038217965.1 Sphingomonadales bacterium
AATGGGAGAAGAAAACCCCCGCCGTCACCGTCCAGACCTGAAATTTCCATTTTGCGGAGTTGTTCTCCGCACTATTGACTCCCGAAGTTTCTGAGTTATGCTCAATTGACCAATCAAGGGAGTGAGACATGGCAACGCTGGCGATTGAACCGGGGGTTTCCAACACCCATACCAACACCGGTACCAACATCAGCACCAACGTGGCGCAGATCGGGCGCTGGGTGGATTACACCGTCCTCCCCGATTTTGCCGAGATGCGCGCGCACGGCCCGGTGCACCACTGCCCCGAGTCCGGATACGGCCCCTATTGGTCAATCGTCGGCCACCGGGAGATCATGGAGGCCGAAGGCCACCCTGAAATCTTCTCCTCCTCCTGGGACAAGGGCGGCATCACCATCGCCGACCGGGACAATGTGCAGAACCCGTGCGAAGAGCCGCCACTCCCTATGTTCATCGCCATGGACCGGCCGCAGCACACCGGACAGCGCCGCACCGTCGCTCCCGCCTTCACCCCGGCAGAAATGGTGCGCACGTCGGCCGACATCCGCCGCCGCACCGCCGACCTGCTGGACAGCCTCCCCACGGGCGAAACCTTCGACTGGGTGGACAAGGTTTCCATCGAGCTGACCACCGGCATGCTCGCCCTGCTGTTCGATTTCCCCTGGGAAGACCGGCGCCTGCTGTCGAAATGGTCCGACTGGGCAACCGATTTCGAATCCGTGGTCGATGCCGAGCGCAACAAGCAGCGCTGGGAAATCCTCTACGAATGCGTCGGCTATTTCACCAATCTGTGGAACGAGCGGAAAGACAAGGAACCGCGCCCCGATCTCATCTCGATGATGATCCACTCCGACGCCACCAAAAACATGACCACGCAGGAGTATCTGGGCAATCTGATCCTGTTGATCGTTGGCGGCAACGACACCACCCGCAACACCATGTCCGGCGCGGCGATGGCGCAGACCCTGCACCCTGCCAACTGGCAGGCCATGATGGCAAACCCGGAGCGCATCCCGAACGGCGTCGCCGAACTTCTGCGCTGGCAGACCCCGCTCGCCCACATGCGCCGCACCGCCACGCAGGACAGCGAAATCGGCGGCCGCCTCATCCGCGCTGGCGAAAAGGTCGTGCTCTGGTATCTCTCCGCCAACCGCGACGAAAGCGTGTTCGCCAACGCCGACATGTTCGACCCGCTTCGCCCCAACGCCCGCCGCCACCTGTCCTTCGGCTTTGGAATTCACCGCTGCGTCGGCGCCCGCCTCGCCGAACTCCAGCTGAACGTCCTGCTGGAAGAAATGCAGAAGCGCCGGATGGTGATCGAGCTCGCCGGCGATGTGCACCGCGTCCCCTCCTCCTTCGTCCACGGCTACCGCGAAATGCCGGTGACGATGCGCCGCGGATAGCGCATGTTCCGTTCAAATGGGCTCATCTGGACGGAAACCCATACGGAAAAACAAGGAGATAGAGCAGCCGTTTGGGTGCATGCGCGCCGTGGACCCGGCGGGATTCGGAACGCATTGTCCCCTTGCCCGCCGGCGGCAGAATCTTGCGTTGCAAGCGCCCTACCGGGGCGAGCGCTTCGCCAGGATCCGCTGCAGCGTGCGCCGGTGCATCTTCAGCCGCCGCGCCGTTTCCGATACGTTGCGGTCGCACAGTTCGTACACCCGCTGGATATGCTCCCACCGCACACGGTCGGCCGACATCGGCTCGGTCGGCGGCTCCGGGCGTTCGCCGTCGGCGGCAAGCAGGGCGGTGATGATGTCTTCCGGATCGGCGGGCTTTGCCAGATAGTCGATCGCCCCCTCCTTCACCGCGGCAACGGCGGTCGCGAGGTTGCCGTATCCGGTCAGGATGACAACCTTCGTGGCGGCGCGTGCAGCGCGTAGTTCGCCCACCATATCGAGCCCGTTGCCGTCTCCCAGTCGCAGATCGAGCACGGCATATTCCGGTTGCAGGCCGGGGATGATGGAGCGTGCCTCTGCCAGGCTGGCGGCTGTCGTCACGGCAAAGCCCCGCCGGCTCAGCGTCAATGCCAGCCGCTGCCGAAAGGCATTGTCGTCATCCAGCAGCAGCAGCGTGCCAAGCGCAGGCAGGCTTGAAGCGGCGGCAGCTTCGCTTGCCAATATCGTTGCCATCATGGGAAATGTTCCTTTTCGCGTAGATCGTTCGTCACTGCGATATCGGTACGATGCCAGCGAAGTTCCACCCTTGCTCCCCCTTCTGGCAGGTTCGCAAAGGCCAGCCGGCCGCCGGTCCTCTCCAGCAGCGTTGTTGCAATGAAGATGCCGAGCCCGGTGCTGCCCGATCGCGAAACCGACGGGCCGAGAAACGGCTCGCCCAGCCGTGGCAGCAGGTCGTCGCTGAATCCCAGCCCGTCGTCGATGATGGCAATCCAGATGTCGGATGCCGTCTCGCCCGCCTCCAGCCGCACGGCGGCAATCGCGTGGCGCAGCGCATTCGAAACCAGATTGTGCAGCCCGTGCAGCAACTCCGGAGACCGGCGCACGACCGGCCCGGTGCCGGGCTCCCAGGCGACCTGGATTGACACCGGCACCCGTGTCGGCTCGAACGGCTCCACCACCTCATGCAGCAGCGCCGGCAGCGGCAGCTCCGGAAACGGGTCTTCCGCCTCGGCCCGCTCGGCAAGTTGTGCCAATATGTCGCGGCACCGCCGCACCTCCTGGTTCAACAGCTGGATGTCGCTGGCCAGTGCCTCGTTGCCGTGCAGCGCATCCTGCAGGTCGCGCGCGATGAGCGTGATGGTGCCCAGGGGCCCGCCCAGCTCGTGCGCCGCCGCCGCCGCCAGCGAGCCTAGCGCCCCCATGCGGCTTTCGCGCTCCAGCGCCGATTGCGTGGCCACCAGCGCCGCCTGCCGCCGCCGCGCTTCGGCCGACACCTGCCAGGCATAAAGCGACAGAAACACCATGCCGAGCGCAATCGCGATGAGGATTCCAAACCGGTAGGTGGCCGGAAATTCGATGCCCGGGCTGTGCCAGGGCAGCGGCATGGCCCAGCGCCACAGCGCCAGCAGCAGCAGCAGCGCACCCACCACCAGCAGCGTGGTGGCGCGCGCCGAAAGCAGCGTGGCGGAAATCGTCACCGGCACCAGCAGCAGCAGCGAAAACGGGTTCGCCAATCCGCCTGTCAGAAACAGCAGCACCGACAATTGCACAAGATCGAACACCAGATGCACCAGCGCGCTGGTGCTGTCGATCCGCTCATGCCGCTGATAAAGCCATTGCAGCGACAAATTGAGCGCCACCGAAGCGCCGATCGCCGCCAGCGCCGGGCCCCAGTGAAGCGGAAATCCGAACCCGGTGCCAACGATCAGCAACGTGACAAGCTGCCCGGTCACCGCTGCCCAGCGCAGCTGCACCAGCGTGCGCACCTTCACGCCCGGCTGGTCGAGCGCCAGCGGATGCCGGCTGTTCAGCAAAGGATGCCGCCATGGCTAGTGTTCGTCAGGTTCAAACTCCGAAAAAACTGGACACACTGCAAGGTTCACAGGCTCGGTCCGGTCGATTTCGCCGCGCCCTTCTTCGGCGCATCCGCCAGCAGCTTTGCCAGCTGCCCGGCCCGCGTGTCGCGTGCCGCATAGTCGCGGGCAGATTGCCCGGTCAGATTGTCGGTGCGGTCCGGGTCGGCGCCATATTCCAGCAGCAGCCGCGCCGATGGCGCATCGCGCACCAGCACTGCCTTGATCAGCGCCGTTTCGCCGCGGTTGTTTGCCGCATCCAGAGTGGCCTTGCCGGCAATCATCACCCGCACGCCATCGGCAAAGCTGGTGCTGGCGGCCAGCAGGACCGGCGTGTTGCCGTCCCGGTCGCGGGCGTTGGGATCGGCGCCATTCTGCAGCAGAAACCCCATCCAGGGCGCATCGCGCCGCTTCGTCACGATATGCAGCGCCGTCTCGCCGTTGTCCTGGTCCTTCGTGTTGACGATCACGCTGCCCGGCTTGTCCAGAAAGCCCTTGGCCTTCAGCACATCCTTATCGCGCACCGCCTTCAGGAAATTGTAGCTGTCGGAAAACTGCGCCGCCGCCGGCATGGCAGGCATCGCCGCCGCCATCAGCAGCGCCAGCCGCACCATCATCGCCATACCGCCACGCACCACATCCGCACCTTTCGCCATCTCGCTTCTGCCGGTGATAGTCGATAAGGCGCTGCCATGAACAGCCGCTTGCCCGGAATTGCAACAATTGCCCTCTGGGCCGCCCTGCTGGCCGCCGCCGCGCTGCTGGCCGCCTGGCTGCTGGGTCCCGCATCGGCGCCGCAGGGAAATCTCGCCGGATCGGCCATCGGCGGGCCTTTCCGCCTGGTCGACGAGGCCGGACGGCGTGTTTCATCAGACACCTTCAAAGGCCAATGGCGGCTGATGTATTTCGGCTTCACCTATTGTCCCGATGTCTGCCCGGTGGACACCGCCAACCTCGCCGCCGGCCTGAAAGCCTTCGAAAAAGCCGATCCCGCGCGCGCTGCACAGGTGCAGCCGCTGTTCGTCACCGTCGATCCGGAACGCGACAACCCGGCAGTGCTCGCCGAATTCACCAACGCTTTCCATCCCCGCCTGCTGGGCCTCACCGGCAGCCGCGCCGAAGTCGACGCCGCGCTGAAAACCTTCCGCATCTATGCCAGCAAGGTCGTCGATACCACCGCAGGAAGCTACACCTTCGATCACCTCGCCGTCGTCTACCTGATGGACCCCGAAGGCCGCCCGGTCGCCTTCCTTGCCGGCCCCACCGCCAGCCCCGAAGCCATCGCCGCGATGCTCGAAACCCACGTCGAATGAGCCTGCGCCCGCGTTTCTGGGAAGGCCGCACGCTGGCACAGCTTGATCAGCAGGAGTGGGAAGCGCTGTGCGACGGCTGCGGCAAATGCTGCCTGCACAAGCTTGAAGACGAAGTCACCGGCCAGGTGTTCCGCACCAATGTCGCCTGCAAGCTGCTCGACCGCGCCACCGCCCGCTGCTCCGATTATCGGAATCGCAAGCG
>JBBRKH010000191.1:0-4974 GCA_038217965.1 Sphingomonadales bacterium
CCGCCTCGATGCCCTGATGCGGGCCTGCGCCGTCGTCTGGATCACCGGCAACCATGACGAAGACAGCGCGCTGCACCTTGGCGGCACCGCAGCGGCCGAGCTGGCCATCGGCGGCCTCGTGCTGCGACACGAAGCCGAACCGCAAGAGGTGCGCGGCGAAATCAGCGGGCATTTCCATCCAAAAATCACGCTCGCCCTGCGCACCGGCCGTCGCGTCAGCCGCCGCTGCATAGCCGCCACTGCGCGCAAGCTGGTGCTTCCTGCCTATGGTGCATATGCCGGCGGCCTCGACATCACCGATCCGGCCTTCGTCGATGCGCTCGGCGAGCCGCCCGGCGCTCTCCTTGCCGCGTCGGGCAAACTCATCCGCATCAACGCGCGACAGGAGCATATGGCATGAACTGGTTCCCCGAGCGGCACGCCCGCATCTTCTGTGCCGCGGTCAACTATGCCGCCCACCGCGACGAAATGGGCCGCAGCGAATCCATCGCCCATCCCATGCTGTTCCTGCGCACCCCGCAATCGCTCGTCCGAGCCGGCGAGCCGCTGGTGCAGCCGGCAAACTCCCGATGCCTCGATTTCGAAGGCGAGCTTGCCCTCGTCATCGGCACCCCCGGCCGCCACATCTCCCGCAGCCGGGCGCTCGCCCACATTGCCGGCTGGACCCCGTTCATGGACGGATCGGTGCGGGACTGGCAGCGCCACACCGCACAATTCACCCCGGGGAAGAATTTCGATTCCAGCGGCAGCATCGGCCCCGAGCTGGTGCCCGCCGCAGCGTTCGGAGATTATCGCGCCCACAGCCTCACCACCCGGGTCAACGGCGCGCAGGTGCAGCACAACGACATCGCCCTCATTATGTTCGATGCCGAAACCCTCATTGCCTACATCAGCGCCTTCACCGAGCTCCGCCCCGGCGACATCATCGCCACGGGAACCTGCGGCGGCGTCGGCGAGAAGCGCACACCGCCCCTCTATCTGGTCCCCGGCGACACCGTGGAGGTGGAGATTTCCGGCCTTCCCATCCTGCGCAACACGGTGATTGCAGAAGCCTGATTCGAAGCCTGATTCATCGCCGATTCATGGAACTGTGCAAGGGTGGCTGCCATGCGCACCATCTTCGCCTCCGCTCTGCTTCTGGCAGCCGCTCCGCTCCTGGCGCAAAACGCCGCCCAAGACGCCGCCCAAGACGCCGCGCCGGCATCGGCGCCAGCACCCTCGGCCGCCGAGGCCAACGCCAAGGCCTCCGTCCGCGCCGCAGCCTACGAGGCCGGCGAAATCGCCATCGCCGCCGACCAGGCCTTCGGCAAGGCCGCCGAAGGCATGGCCAGAATGATCGAGAAGGTCTTCGCCGATCTCGGCAAACCCAACGCCTACATCGTCGGCCGCGAGGGCGGCGGCGCGCTGGTCGTTGGCCTTCGCTATGGCAAAGGCCAGCTGCATTCCAAGGTGGAGGGCGAGCGCACCATATACTGGACCGGCCCGTCCATCGGCCCCGATTTCGGCGGCGATGCGTCGCGCACCTTCACCCTCGTCTACAATCTCGACGACACGCAAGACCTGTTCGACCGCTTCCCGGCAGTCGAAGGCCGCGCCTACCTTATCGGCGGCGTCTCGGCCAACTATCACCAAAAGGGCAACATCGTCCTCGTGCCGCTGCGGCTCGGCGCCGGCTGGCGACTGGGCGCCAATATCGGCTATCTGAAATACGCCCCCGAAGCGCAGGTGTTTCCATTCTAAATCCTTCGCCGCGGCTTGCTTGAACAGGGCGGACGCCCACCCTAAAGCAGGCCAGTCCATGCCACGTTTTGCCCCCTTCCTAGCCGCCCTGTCGATTCTTGCACTCGCCGGAAGCGCGGCCGCACAATCCGCCGACGGCCCGGCAATGCTCGATGTCGATGCCCCCGTAGCCGGCGGCGAAATCGAATTCGAAGCCGACCAAATCGTCTACGAAGACCAGAGCGACGTTGTCACCGCCACCGGCAATGTGCTTATCGTTCGCGGCACCCAGCGATTGACCGCGGATCGCGTCGTCTATGCCCGCAAGGTCGGCACCGTGGAGGCGTCCGGCAATGTTCTGGTGGACAACGGCGACGGTGCGCGCGCGGTTGCCGATCGCTTCCAGCTGAACGAAACCCTGCGGGACGGGGCCGTTGAAAATATCCTCATCATCCTGCGCGACGAAGCCCGCCTTGCTGCCGTGAGCGGGGTCCGGCAAAACAACCGCAGCACCCTCAATCGCGCCGTCTACTCTCCGTGTGCCGTGGTAAATGCCGCCGGCTGCCCAACCGATCCGGTGTGGTCGATAAAGGCCGTTCGTGTCGTCCACGATCCAGCGAAGGGTCGCGTGTCCTATCGCAAGGCGCGGCTGGAAATGTTCGGCATCCCGCTGGTCGCGCTGCCCAGCCTCTCGCATCCCGACAGCTTCGATCGCAACCAGTCCGGCATCCTGTCGCCCGATGTGCGAATTTCGCGCGAGCTGGGGCTCGAGCTTTCCTTGCCCTATTTCTGGAGCATCGCGCCCGACAAGGATCTGACCGCAACCGGCTATCTCTACACCCAGGAAAATCCGGTCGTCGGCCTCGAATACCGCCAGCTTCTGAAAGGCGGCCCGGTGCAGATCGGCGGCCGCTTCACCTATGCCCAGGGCCAGACGATCGATTCCGACACCGGCCAGATCATCCGCACCGGCGCGGCATTTCGCGGCTACATCGACGCGCGCGGCACCATCGATCACCGGAACGGCTGGCGCAGCCGCTTCGCCAGCCGCGTGACCAACGACGACAACTTCCTCGGCCGCTACCAGATCAGCCTCGATACCCGTCTGCGCAGCAACTATGCGCTCGAACATTTTGCCAGCAATCACTATTTCGCCGTGCAGGGCTGGGCCTTCCAGGGCCTGCGCTCGGTGGACAAGGGCGCCGACACCCCGTTTGCGCTGCCACTCGTCGATTTCCTCTGGCGGCCCGATCTGAAACCGCTTGGCGGCCAGCTGCTGGTGCAGGCCAACAGCCTCAGCCTCTATCGTCGCGACGGCCAGTCGATGAACCGCGCACTCGCCTCGGCGCAATGGGACAAAAGCCTCATCACCCGGCTCGGCCAGCGCATCACCTTCACCGGCCTGCTGCGCGGCGACCTCTACAACACGCGCGACGGCGAACTGGCCGACAGTCCGCTCTACGCCGGCCGCGATGGCTGGACGGCGCGCATCATCCCGCTTGCAGCAGTCGACATGGAGTGGCCGCTCGCCGGGCCGCTGTTTGGCGGCAGCCAGACCCTCACGCCGCGCCTGCAGCTGGTGGCATCCACCGCCAGCGCCAACACCGACATCCCCAACGAAGACAGCCGCGCCGTCGATCTGGAAGAGGCCAATCTGTTCGCGTTGAATCGCTTCCCCGGCTACGATCGCTGGGATGGCGGCGCGCGCGCCACCTATGGTGTCGACTGGCGCTGGGCTCGCCCGCGCCTCGTTGCCACCGCGCAGTTCGGCCAGAGCTACCGGCTCAGCAACCAGGCCGAAATCTTCCCCGATGGCACCGGCCTGTCGGGGCGCTTTTCGGATATCGTGGGCCGCATGAGCCTGCGCATGTCCGATTTCGTGGAAATCACCCAGCGCCTGCGACTGGACAAGGATTCGCTCGCCGTGCGGCGCAACGAAACCGATGTCGCCGTCGGCAGCCGCGGCACGTTCGTGTCGGTCGGCTATCTAAAATTCAACCGCAACATCAATCTCGAAGATCTGGCCGATCACGAGGAAGTCCGCGCCGGTGCCCGCATCGCCTTTGCCACCTACTGGTCGGTGTTCGGCTCGGCGGTCGTCGATCTCACCTCCCGGCAGGAGGATCCCTTCACGCAGAACGATGGCTTCCAGCCGGTCCGGCACCGCGTCGGCATCGGCTATCGCGACGAATGCTTCGATTTCGGCGTCACCTGGAGACGCAACTATGTCGACAATCCCAATTCGCGCAAGGGCAACACCTTTCTGCTCACGCTGAGCCTCAAGACGCTGGGTTGAGCGCCGCGTCCGTCAGCGCAGGTTCACCCTTGGCGTGGCAGGGGCGCGCTGGCGCACTGCGGGCCTCTGGGCTATGGCGCATGGTTTGGCAGACAGGATGGTTGCGGCACTGATGGGTTCGAACAGGCTTCTAGCGGCAACCGCCGCCCTTGCCCTTGCATCGTTTGCGGCGGCGTCCGGTGCACAACAGTCCGGCCGGATCGGAGATCAGCTGCAGCTGCCCGATGTGCAGGTGCTGGGCACCATCGATCCCAATGTCCGCAAGGCGACCGCAATCGTCAATGGCGACATCATCACCGATACCGATGTCGATCATCGGTTGCAGCTTGTGCTGATCGCCAACAGCGGACGCGTCTCCGATGAAGAGCGCAATGTGCTGCGCCTTCAGGTGCTGCGGAACCTCATCGACGAGAAGCTGCAGATCCAGGAAGCCGGCACCAACGAAGTGCGGATTTCCGATGCCGAAGTGGAAGCCGCCTATGGTCGCGTTGCCGCCAACTTCCGCCAGAGCTCGAAGGAATTCGAAACCTTTCTGCGCGCCGGCGGATCATCGCCCGCGTCCATCAAGCAGCAGATCCGCGGCGAGCTCGCCTGGAGCCGTCTGCTCCGCAAGAAGGTGGAGCCGTTCGTCAACGTCGGTGACGACGAAGTGCAGTCGGTCATCCGCAAGCTTGAGGAAAGCAAGGGCCAGGAAGAGTTTCGCGTCGGCGAAATCTTCCTCTCGGCCGCGCCGGAAGCGCAGCTGCAGGTGCAGAATGATGCCCGCCGCATCGTGGAGCAGGTGCGCGCCGGCGCCAGTTTCGTGGCCTATGCGCGGCAGTTTTCCGAGGCCTCGACCGCCGCGGTCGGCGGCGAACTCGGCTGGGTGCGGCTGGAGCAATTGTCGCCGGCGCTGCAGGGCGTGGTGCCCGCGCTGCCGCGCGGCGGCGTGTCCGATCCGGTGCTGGTGCCCGGCGGCG
>JBBRKH010000192.1:0-4952 GCA_038217965.1 Sphingomonadales bacterium
GCCTGCATCGCGGCATGGGCGGCCATCAGCGTCTGGGTCTGTTTCACATGCCCTGAATGGCCGCGCATCGGCCGCCGATCAAGAAACCATCAGTTGCAGCTTGCCGTCACCATCATCGACGGTGATTGTGCTGCCATCCGCCACCTCGCCGGAGAGCAGCAGATCCGCCATCGGATCGACGAGATGCTTCTGAACTGCGCGCTTCAGCGGCCGGGCGCCGTAGACCGGATCATAGCCGACACGCGCAAGCCAGTTGCGCGCATCGTCCGACAGAACCAGCGTGATCTTCCGATCTTTCAACAACCGCTGCACATGGCCGATCTGGATGTCGACAATGGCCCCCATATGCTCGAGCGCGAGGCGGTGGAACAGGATGATCTCGTCCAGCCGGTTCAGGAATTCGGGCCGGAAATGTGCCCGTACGGCTTCCATCACCTGTGGTTCGGCTTGCTTCACATCGGCACCATCCGGCAGTGCAGCGATATATGCCGAGCCGAGATTGGAGGTGAGGATGATGAGGGTGTTGGAAAAATCGACGGTTCGGCCCTGCCCGTCGGTCAGCCGGCCATCGTCCAGCACCTGCAGCAGCACATTGAAGACGTCGGGATGCGCCTTCTCCACCTCATCGAACAGCACAACTTGATAGGGCCGCCGTCGCACCGCTTCGGTCAGCACACCGCCCTCGTCATAGCCGACATAGCCCGGCGGCGCACCGATCAGCCGCGCGACCGAATGCTTTTCCATGAATTCGCTCATGTCGATGCGCACCATCGCGTCGTCGGAATCGAACAGGAATCCGGCCAGCGCCTTGGTCAGCTCGGTCTTGCCAACTCCGGTTGGCCCCAGGAAAAGGAAGCTGCCGAGCGGGCGGCCCGGGTCTTTCAGCCCGGCTCGCGCCCGGCGAACAGCAGCCGACACTGCCTTTACCGCGTCAGCCTGGCCGATCACCCGTCGGCCAAGCGTTTCCTCCATCGCCATCAGCTTGGCGCGCTCGCCTTCCAGCATCCGGGCGGCGGGGATGCCGGTCCATCGTGACACCACGCCGGCGATATCGTCTGCCGTTACCTCTTCACGCACCATGGCATCGCCGTTTGCCTCTTCGGCGGCTGCCAGCTTGGCTTCGAGATCGGGAATGACCCCATAAGACAGCTCGCCGGCCCGCCCGAAATCGCCGCGTCGCTGCGCCTGGTCCACTTCGGCGCGCGCCTGCTCCAGCGCCTCCTTGATGCGGGTGGCGCCTGCGAGCTTGTCCTTCTCGGCCGACCAGCGCGCGGTGAGTGTGGCAGCTTCCGCCTCCAGCTCGAGCAGATCGCTCTCCAGTGTGGCCAGGCGGTCTTTCGATGCCGCGTCTGTTTCGCGCTTCAAGGCTTCCCGCTCGATCTTCAGCTGCACGATGCGGCGGTCAAGCGCCTCGATTTCCTCGGGCTTGGATTCCACCTCCATGCGCAACCGCGAGGCAGCCTCGTCCATCAGGTCGATCGCCTTGTCGGGCAGGAAACGGTCGGCGATGTAGCGCTTGGACAGCGTTGCGGCGGCTACAATTGCGCCGTCGGTGATGCGAACTCCATGGTGCAGCTCGTATTTTTCTTTCAGACCGCGCAGGATGGAAATCGTGTCTTCCACCGTCGGCTCGCCAACGACAACCGGCTGGAAGCGTCGCTCGAGCGCCGCGTCCTTCTCCACATGCTTGCGATATTCATCCAACGTGGTGGCGCCGATGCAGTGCAGCTCGCCGCGTGCCAGCGCCGGCTTCAGAAGATTGGAGGCGTCCATGGCGCCTTCGGATTTGCCCGCACCCACCAGCGTGTGCATTTCGTCGATGAACAGCAGGATCTGGCCTTCGGCCGCTGTTACCTCATCGAGCACCGCCTTCAGTCGCTCCTCAAATTCGCCGCGATATTTGGCACCGGCAATCAGCGCCCCCATGTCGAGCGCGAACAGGGTTTTGTCTTTCAGACCGTCGGGCACATCGCCATTGGCGATGCGCAGGGCCAGCCCCTCGACGATTGCGGTTTTGCCGACGCCAGGTTCGCCAATCAGCACCGGGTTGTTCTTGGTGCGGCGCGCCAGCACCTGGATCGTCCGGCGGATTTCCTCGTCTCGGCCGATGACCGGATCGAGCTTGCCCGATCGGGCCACTTCGGTAAGGTCTCGGCCGTATTTCTTCAGCGCGTCATAGCTTTCTTCCGCGCTCGATGAATGGGCGGCGCGACCTTTCCGAATCTCTTCGATGGCGGAATTGAGACCCTGCGGCGTGACACCCGCCTCTTTCAGCGCCTTTCCGGCATCGCTTTCGGGCGAAAGTGCGATGGCGAGCAGCAGCCGCTCGACAGTGACGAAGCTGTCCCCCGCTTTGGTGGCAATCTGTTCGGCTTGGTCCAGCAGGCGGGCGGAATCCTGATCCCAGCCCGTCTGCCCGGCGCCTGTGACGCGCGGCAGCCTCGCAAGCGCTGCATCATTGGCGAGCGCGGCGCGTTTCGGGTCGCCGCCTGCAGCGCGAATCAGCCCGGCGGCCATGCCCTGGTCATCATCCAGCAGCACCTTCAGCAGATGCGACGGGGTAATCCGCTGGTGGGTTTCGCGCAGCGCCAGAGTCTGCGCATTCTGCAGAAAGCCCTTGGCGCGATCGGTGAATTTCTCGATGTTCATGAGCGGACAACCCCTTGATAGATGCTTTAATATAGTGTGGCAATAATGCAACATAAGTGGGGCGGGGTGAAAATGTTGCTGCCTCCCAAGGAGGGCAGGGTGACTTGCCGTTCGCAGCCTGCTGCATGGCGGCAAGGGAGACAAGCATGCGGAACCGGTTTTGCGAAATGCTCGGAATCGAGCGCCCGATTGTGCAGGCTCCGATGGGCTGGATCGCGCGATCGGCGCTGGCGTCGGCGGTGAGCAACGCTGGCGGGCTTGGCATCATCGAAACCTCATCCGGCGAACTGGAAGCCATCCGCGGCGAAATCGCGAAGATGCGCGAGCTGACCGACAAAGTGTTTGGCGTGAACATCGCGCAGGCCTTCGTCCGCGATCCGGCCATCGTGCGTTTCATCATCGATCAAGGCGTTCGCTTCGTCACCACGTCGGCGGGGGATCCAAACCGCTATTGCGCCGAGCTGAAGGCGGCCGGACTCACCGTGTTCCATGTCGTGCCCAATCTTGCCGGCGCGCAGAAGGCCATTGCGGCCGGGGTTGACGGGCTTGTCGTTGAAGGTGGCGAAGGCGGCGGCTTCAAGAATGGCCGCGATGTCGCCTCGATGGTGCTGCTGCCGCTGGTGCGCAGCATCACCGATCTGCCCATCGTGGCGGCCGGCGGCATGCTGTGCGGCCGCACCATGGCCGCCGCCTTCGCGCTGGGCGCAGACGCAGTGCAGCTTGGCACGCGGATGGTGAGCGCGGCGGAATCGCCGGTGCATGCCAACTGGAAGCAGGCGATCCTGGACGCGAAGGAAACCGACACGGTGTTCCTGAACCGCCACGGCCCCGGCCCGGCGCTGCGGGCGCTCCGCACCGAAAAAACGACCCGCCTCGAACGCGACCCCGGCCCTGCCATCATGGGCGAATTCGGCCACGCGCTCGATCTCTACTTCGGCGGCGACATGGAGGCGTCGATTGCGCTTTCCGGCCAGGTCGCCGGGCGGATCGACAGCATCAAGCCTGTGCGGCAGGTGCTGGACGAAATGATGGCGGAGTATGCAGCAGTGCTGGACGGGCTTGCTGCAATGCGGTTCGGTGGCATCGGGGAGGCCGGATCGTGAAGCCGGATGTGATCGTCGTTGGCCTCGGCGCGGTGGGAAGCGCCACGCTCTGGCAACTCGCCCGGCGCGGAATCAAGGCGCTGGGCATCGATCGCTTCGCCCCGCCGCACGCGATGGGGTCCAGCCACGGGCACACGCGCATAACCCGCCAGGCGATCGGCGAAGGCGATGCCTATGTGCCGCTGGTGCTGCGCTCGCACGAAATCTGGCGCGAGCTGGAGGCCGAAGGCAGCGAGCAACTGCTGGAGCAGTGCGGCGCGCTGATCATCGGCGCGGCCGGCGGCAGCCTGTTCATGCACGGCCGCCAGGGTTTCGTGCGGCAGACGGTGGATGCGGCTCAGCGCTTTGCCATTCCGCATGAGATCCTGTCTCCGGAAGAAACCATGCGCCGCTACCCTGCCTTCACGCTGGCGGGCGACGAGCTGGTCTATTTCGAACCCGGTGGCGGCATGGTCTATCCCGAGCGCTGCATCGCCGCGCAGCTGCACGCCGCGCGGCGATGCGGCGCTGCCGTGTGCGTGGACGAGCGGGTGCTGGCGATCGAGGAGATCGGCGATGGTGTGCGGGTGACCACCGACCGCGCCGTGCATCACGCCGCCGAAGCCATCCTCGCCGCCGGAGCATGGTCGCCCGGATTGAGCAGCGGAGCGCTCGCCGATATCGCGCTGCACCGGCAGGTGCTGCACTGGATGACCACTGATCGACCGGACTGGTTCACCACCGAGCGGATGCCGGTGTTCATGTTCTCGCACGGCGCAGGCGCGGAAGACAGTTTCTACGGCTTTCCGCTGGTGCCCGGAATGGAGGCGCAAGGCGTCAAGGTCGCAGACGAGAATTACACGACGCGCCTTGCCGATCCGGACATGCTCGATCGGCAGGTGCAGCCGGCCGAAGCCGCAGCGCTGTTTCGGGACCATCTCGACGGGCGCATGTCGGGCCTGCAGCGCCAGCCGTTGCGCTCGTCGGTGTGCGTTTACAGCTGCGCGCCGGATGCCGCGTTTCGCGTCGGTCGCAACCGGGCAGCGGATCGCATCCTCGTCGCCTCCGCCTGCTCCGGCCACGGCTTCAAGCATTCGGCAGCACTTGGTGAATGTCTCGCCGACGCTGCGGGCGGGCACGCGCCATTGGCCCTTGCGGAATTCGCGCTGCGCGGCTGATCTTCAGCACACAGCTGTCCCTGCGTCAGCGGCCGCTTTGGCC
>JBBRKH010000193.1:0-4938 GCA_038217965.1 Sphingomonadales bacterium
GAGCGACGAGCAGATCTTCGAATTCACCTACATCACCTGCCTCTACGACATGCACGCCCTGATGGCGCGCGCGCTTCGGCTGGAATTTGACGATCGGCCCGATCCGATTGTGGAAGTTGCCGCGCCCGCTGGATTTCAGGCCACGGATTTTCTGGGAACGGCGCTGCGGTCTGCGGCCGCCGAAAGCTGATTGGGGAACAGGCGATGGAGAAGCGCACCAACACCGAATTCCGGATCATCGGGGTCAACCATCTGGCCCTCGTATGCCGCGACATGGCGGCGACGGTCAGATTTTACCGCGACGTACTGGGGATGCCGCTCACCAAGACGATCAATCTTCCAGGTGGCCACGGGCAGCATTTCTTCTTCGATATCGGCAACGGCGACAGCCTCGCCTTCTTCTGGTTTCCCGGCGCGCCGCCGCGGGCGCCCGGCATCGCCAGCCCGGCAGCCTTGCCGACACGCGGATCGATGCTCACGGCGCATGGCTCGATGAACCATATCGCGTTCAATGTCCCCGCCGAAAAATTCGACGAATATTGTCAACGGCTGATCGACAAGGGCATCGATGTGTCGCCAGTGTTCAACCACGATGACAGCGAGATGCAGATGTCTGCCGAAGTGACCGACGCCGTGTTCGTGCGCTCCGTCTATTTCTTCGATCCCGATGGCATCTGTCTGGAGTTTGCGGCCTGGACGCGGGGCATGGACGCAGACGATGTGGCGCATGATCCGATGACTGCGGACGGTGTCGTGGCGCAGGGGCTGGTGACCGCGCACCCGCACGCCATGCCCCCCGGCGGCTGACCGGCTCGCCCTATTGCCAGCGTTGCCCTGACCGCAAAGGCCGCTAAGGTCCTGCGGGCCAGTATGAGGCAAATCCGAGGAGCGCGCAGATGGACTTCGACTACAGCACCCGCATGAAAGACCATCTGGAACGCCTGCGGGCCTTCATGGACGAACATATCTACCCCAACGAGGACCGCTATTCGCGCGAAGTGATGGAGGGCGAGCGGTGGAAGGTGATCGAGGTTATCGAAGAGCTGAAGCCGCGCGCGCGGGAGGCGGGCTTGTGGAATCTGTTTTTCAACATCTGCGAGCATGACAGCGGCGAATGGAAGGGGCCTGGCCTCACCAACATGGAATATGCCGTGCTGGCCGAGGAGATGGGCCGGGTCGGCTGGTCGTCCGAAGTGTTCAACTGTTCCGCGCCGGACACCGGGAACATGGAAGTGCTGCGCACCTACGGCAGCGAAGCGCAGAAGCAGCACTGGCTGAAGCCGTTGATGGCCGGCGAAATCCGTTCGGCCTTTCTGATGACGGAGCCGGCGGTTGCCTCATCGGATGCCACCAACATCGAGACGTCCATCCAGCGGGACGGCGATCATTATGTGATCAACGGCCGCAAATGGTGGTCGTCCGGCGTTGGCGATCCGCGCTGCAAGGTGGCTATCGTGATGGGCAAGACCGATCCTTCGGCGCCCAGGCATATGGCACAGTCGCAGATCCTGGTGCCGTTGGATGCTGCCGGAATCACCAAGGTTCGGCCGCTGCATGTGTTCGGCTATGATGATGCGCCGCACGGGCATTTCGAAGTGCTGCTGGAAAATGTGCGCGTGCCGGCGGAGAATATCGTGCTGGGCGAAGGGCGCGGCTTTGAAATTGCGCAGGGGCGGCTGGGGCCTGGCCGCATTCACCACTGCATGCGCTCGATCGGCGCATCGGAGCGCGCGTTGGAAAAGATGGTGAAGCGGCTGAAATCCCGCGTCGCTTTCGGCAAGCCGCTTTCGGATCAGGGGGTGTGGCACGAGCGTATCGCCGACAGCCGCATCAAGATCGAACAGGCGCGCCTGCTGACGCTGAAGGCGGCCTACATGATGGACACGGTGGGCAACAAGGAGGCCAAGACCATCATCGCGATGATCAAGGTGGTGGCGCCGAACATCGCCTGCGAGATCACCGACATGGCGATACAGGCGCATGGCGGCGGCGGCGTGTGCCAGGATTTTGGGCTGGCGTCTTCCTATGCCGGGCAGCGCACACTGCGGCTGGCGGACGGGCCGGACGAAGTGCACCGACAGGCGATCGCCAAGGACGAGCTGCGGCGGTACAATTGAAGCAAGCCGGGGAGAAAAACATGCGCCACATCGCCGCCGTGCTGGCAGCCGCCACGCTGGCCCTGCCCGCTTTGGCTGAAGACAGCTGGTTCCCTTCGCGATATGGCGCGGCAGACCGGGTGGGTGCTGCCAACAACCTGACCGCCGAGGGCGCGCTGAAGGCGGCGAAGCTGGTGAAAACCGGCAAGGTCTATGCGCTCGGCGTGGTGACGGGGCCGAAAACGCCGGTTTGGCCGGGGCGTTCTTACAAGCTCGTCGTGACGCCGATCGACGATGGCGGCGGCGCGCCGATGGGTGCCGGCAAGGTGACCGGCCACGACGACGTGCTGATGACCCATATCGGCATCGGCACCCAGATTGACGGCTTTGCCCACGTCGGCATCGATCGGCGCCACTACAACGGAGTGCATGCCCGCGACTTCTTCCAGCCCGACGGCGTGACCCAGTTCGGCACCGAAAACATCCCGCCGACCGCCACGCGCGGCATTCTGCTGGACATGGCGCGCCATTACGGCAAATCCCCCGTGCCGGCCGGAACCGCCTTCAATCGCGAAGACATCGATGCCGCCGCAAAGGCTGCCGGAGTGTCGATCGGAAAAGGCGACGTGGTGCTGTTTCACACCGGATGGATGGCGAAGGCCGAGAAAGATCCGCTCGGCTATATTGCCAGCCAGCCGGGGCTCGGAACGGCCGGGGCGGAGTATCTCGCATCGCTGGGCGTCGTGATGGTGGGCGCCGATACGGCGGCACTGGAGGCCATTCCGTTCGAGGATGCAGCGCGACCGTTCCCGGTCCACCAGGCCTTGCTCACGCGGCATGGCGTGTACATTCTGGAATCCGTCAACACGGCAGAGCTGGCAAAAGACCGCGCCACCGAATTTCTGTTCGTGCTTGGCCCGCCACGCTTCAAGGGAACCGTGCAGGCCGTCGTCAATCCGGTGGCGATTCGCTAGCCTTGCAAGGGGTTGTGCCACCCACGCGGGCGCTGGCGATTTCCGCTTCCGCTTCGGCAATGCGCCGCTCTGCGGCGGCGATGACCTCGCCTATGCGATGGTGCCGCGCGGCCGGATCGTCTCGCTGCACCGGTGCAGCATCGACCACCCCCGGCTGGCCTGTCGCGCGCGCCTTGCCATAAAGTTCCGGCTTCCTGGCTTCCAGAAAGAACATGCTGACTGCGGCATGCTGACGCAATGCCACGTCCGAAATGACGGACCCGTCCATTTGCGGCTCAAGCCGCGCTATCGTGCGGTCCAGCAACAGGCTCTCCAGCAGATCCACCTTCGGATCGAGTGTGGCATCCCACGCCCGCGCAAAGGCCGGATTGCGGGCACGCTCGGCGAGCGCGGACGATCTGCTGCGGCCGATTGCCCGTGCCGCCGCCTCCACCGCATCGCTGTTCGCCAATGCTTCCAGATAAATCGTCTGCTCGGCAACCGTCCACGGCCCTTTTCGTATCGCCGCTGCCGGGCGGGCAATTCGCAGGCGCGGCCCTGCGCGGCGCTCGATCGGATGGCGGGATGGGGCGGGTGTAACGCGCCGGGCGCGATGTGTGATGCTCATCGCGCAGAAATAACCATAATGGACAATGTAGGACAGAGACAGAATCATTTCCCGCATTGTTCCGCTCGATCATGGTGCGGTTGAACGCAACCACTTGGCTTTGGCCGAGTTTAGCGCATAAATCTCCAGCATGACGGAAACCATGACAGCCAAGCCCTCTCCAATTCCCGAGCCGCGCCGCACGGATGGCCGCCGTGAGCGATCGGCAGACAGCCGGCGCCGCATCCTGGCCGCGATGGTCGAGCTTGTTGAAAGCGGCTTGCCGGCACCGACGGCGGAAATGATTGCAGAGCGCGCAAATGTATCGCTGCGGACGGTGTTCCGCCATTTCGACGAGATGGAAAATCTCTATCTGGAAATAGCCTCGATCGTGTTCGACAGGGTGAAGCCCTATCTGGAGTCGCCGATCCGCATCCGGACCTTTCCCGCAGTCCTTGATGAAATCGTCGATCGGCGTGCCACCTTCTTCGAAGAAATCGCACCCTACAAAACCTCGATCGATGTGTATCGCCATCGCTCCACGGCACTGGCGGCACAGCATCGGCGCATCAACACCATGTCGAGGGACATGCTGGTGGCCACATTGCCACCGGATGTGGTTGCCGATGCCGCCCGGTTCGAGCTTTTCGTGCTGTTGTTGAGCGTGGAATGCTGGCAGCGCCTGCGCGACCAGCAGGGCCTTTCCGCGCTCGATGCGCGCGAAACGGTTCGACACGCCGTGCACGCAATTGCGGCAGGGTTCACTATACCCGCCTGATCGGCCGTCCTGAGCGATTCCCCTGCATTGTGCTCTGCTTCGCGCGACCCGATTGTCGAGCAGCGCGCAGGGAGGGTTGCGACACATGACGCGCTATGTTGCGTTCATCAGCTACAGCCATCGCAACCGTGCCGAAACCGAATGGATGCACGGCGCGCTGGAACGATTCCGCATGCCGCCGAAGCTGGTCGGCAAGGAAACCCGGCTCGGGCCGGTGCCGGCGCGGCTCATCCCGATCTTCCGCGATCGCGACGAGTTGAGCGCCGCCGACGAGCTGGGCGACCAGCTGCGCGAGGCGCTGGCCGAATCCGGGCATCTGATCGTCGTGGCGTCGCCCGCGTCTGCCGCCTCGATGTGGGTCAACGAGGAAATCCTCACCTTCAAGCGATTGCACGGCGAAGGCCGGGTGCTTGCGCTCATTGTCGGCGGCGAGCCGTGGGCAAGCAACATGCCTGGCCGCGAGGCCGAGGAAGCCTTTCCAGCCGCACTGCGCTTCAGGATTGG
>JBBRKH010000194.1:0-4892 GCA_038217965.1 Sphingomonadales bacterium
GGATAAGTCCCGCAGCGGCAGATATTGGTGATCTGCTCGCGGATCATCTCCCGCGTCGGCGTCGGATTCGCTTTCAGCAACGCGGCCGCCACCATGATCATGCCGGATTGGCAATAGCCGCATTGCGGCACCTGTTTTTCGATCCACGCCAGCTGCACCGGGTGGTCCCGGTTGTCTGACAGCGCCTCGATGGTGGTAACATACGTGCCTTCGAGTGCAGCTATCGAAATCTGGCACGAGCGGGTGGGCACCCCATCGACATGCACGGTGCAGGCGCCGCATAGGCCGGCGCCGCAGCCATATTTGGTGCCGGTGAGATTCGACGCGTCGCGCAGCGCCCAGAGCAGAGGGGTATCGGGCGCCAGCTGATATTCTACAGGGTTGCCGTTGACGGTGAAGCGGGTCATGCGGGCAGATATAGCGAACCCGGCAGGCAAGGGAAGCGGACAAGATGACCTACAGCACGCTCGACTATCTGGTGGACGGCCCCATCGCCCACGTTCGGCTCAACCGGCCGAAAGAGCTGAACACGATGAACGAGAATTTCTGGCGTGAGATCCCGCAGGTTTTTTCGGAAGTCGACAGCACGCCGGCCATTCGCGCCGTTGTCGTTTCCTCCACCGGCAAGCATTTCACCGCCGGTCTCGATTTGAAATGGGCCGGGCAGTCGCTCGCCAACAAGGCCGGGGACGCTGGTCGTGCGCGGGAAAAATTCCGCCGCCATGTGCAGGAATTGCAGCATACCTTCACCGCCGTCGATCATTGCCGCGTGCCGGTGATCGCGGCCATCCAGGGCGGCTGCATCGGCGGCGGCGTGGATTTCATCACAGCGTGCGACCTGCGGGTCGGCTCCGAAGATTGCTTCTTCACCATCCAGGAAGTGAACATCGCCATAGTCGCCGACGTCGGCACGCTGCAGCGCATCCCGCACCTGCTGCCGCAGGGCCTGATCCGCGAGCTCGCCTACACTGGCCGCCGCTGGACAGCCGCCGAAGCGCAGGCGCAAGGCTTTCTCAATCGCGTGCTGCCGAGCCATGCCGATACGGTGGAGGCAGCCATGCAGCTGGCGCGCGAAATCGCCGGCAAGAGTCCTTTGGCAATCGCCGGCATCAAACAGGTGCTGAACGCCGGCCGCGACATGACGCTGGCGCAGGGGCTGGAGTATGTCGCGGTGTGGAACGCCGCCATGCTGCAAGGCGAAGACATGCAGGCGGCAGTGATGGCGCAGATGGCAAAGGCCAGCGCAGAGTTTGCCGATCTTGCGGCATGACGCGGTGCAGCGAAACTGCCCGTCTTCGGTGTCGCACTGCGTCTTCCTGACTTGAGACTGGCGGAACAGCCGCCTATACCCACGTCCAACGCAAATCCCGGCGCGCACGACGTGTTGGGGCAACAAAGGACATGGAATGACGGTTGGGTGGCTCACAGGGTTGCACCGCACGCTGCAGACAGCGGTGTTGGCAACCGCGGTGGCGACGGCGGCATTGGTATCGGCGCAGGATATCGCACCAGCCGTCGCGCCGACGATAGCCAGCCAAGCCGCACCCGCCGCCGGCACCACAGCAGCAGCCGTTGCCGCCGTGCAGGAATCGGCGGTCGCCCAAATGAGCGCACAGGAAGACGCGATTGCCGGCTACACCCGCATGGCGCCAACGCCAGGCATCGGGCAGCCGGTGCCGCAGGGGTGGCAATTGCAGCAGCAGTTCACGCCGATCGGGCAGGAAGCCGCCTTTCTCACCGACGTGATCCTCAATCCGCTGATTGTCGGTATTTCGCTGTTCGTGCTCGGGCTTATGGGCTGGGTTTCCTACCGCTATCGTGCGGCCGCCAATCCGGTGCCATCCAGGACCACGCACAACTTCACCATCGAGGTCGTGTGGACACTGGTTCCGGCAATCATCCTCCTGTTCGTCGCCGTCCCCTCGTTCCGCCTGCTGGCCAACCAGTATAATCCGCCAAAGGCCGATGTGACGATCAAGGTCACCGGCTACCAGTGGTATTGGGGCTATGAGTATCCCGATTATGGCGGCATCAGCTTCGATGCCCTGCCGCTTTCAAAGGCAGAAGCCGCCAAGGAAGGCGTTCCCTACCTGCTGGACACCGACAACCGCGTCGTTGTGCCCGCCGGCAAGACGGTGAAGATGCTGATCACCGCGGCCGATGTGCTGCACAGCTGGGCGATCCCGTCGTTCTGGGTGAAGATGGATGCCGTTCCGGGCAAGATCAACGAAACCTGGTTCAAGGTCGATCGCCCCGGTGTATATTATGGCCAGTGCTCGGAGCTTTGCGGAACCAGACACGGCTTCATGCCGATCACCGTCGAGGTGCTTCCCGAGGCCCAGTTCAACGCGTGGGTGCGCATGAAGCAGCGCGCCGACGGGATCGAGCCGACCGGCCCCGGCATTGCCGTTGCGCCGGCTATCTCGCCCACAGCCGTTGCCGCTGCCGTCCGCGCCGCCGTCACGCCGGCCGACGCTCCGCAGATCGTGGCCCCCGAGGCCAGGCTGCAATTGCCGACGCCCGAAGCTGCCAACATGCCCGCGCCCGTCGCGGCACCTGCTGCCTGAGAAAGTTCCCGCCATGGCCTCCACCGCAGACCAACTGGTAGCGCATGACGATCATGCCCATGATGCCCACCACGACCACGGGCTGAGCTTTACCCAGCGCTGGTTCTTCTCGACGAACCACAAGGACATTGGCACCCTTTATCTCATCTTCGCGATCTTCGCCGGCATCATCGGGGGGGCGCTCAGCGGCTTCATGCGCTGGGAGCTGGCCAATCCCGGCATGCAGGTGCTGCCCTGGTTTACCGATGGCAACATCGATGCCGCCTATCACCTGTGGAATGTGTTCATCACCGGCCACGGCCTCATCATGGTGTTTTTCATGGTGATGCCCGCCCTCATCGGCGGCTTCGGCAACTGGTTCGTGCCCCTCATGATCGGCGCGCCGGACATGGCCTTCCCGCGCATGAACAACATCTCCTTCTGGTTGACGGTCACCGCCTTCTGCCTACTGGGAGCCTCGATGTTCGTGCCAGGCCCGCCCGGGTTCGACGGCGCCGGCACTGGCTGGACTGTCTATCCACCCCTGAGCACGTCCGGCCACCCTGGCCCGGCGGTCGATCTCGCCATCTTCTCGCTGCATTTGGCAGGTGCGGCCTCGATTCTCGGCGCGATCAACTTCATCACCACCATCTTCAACATGCGCGCGCCCGGCATGACGCTGCACAAGATGCCGCTGTTCGTATGGTCGGTGCTGGTCACCGCCTTCCTGCTGCTGCTGTCGCTGCCCGTTCTGGCTGGTGCCATCACCATGCTGCTCACGGATCGCAACTTCGGCACCACCTTCTTCGATGCCGCAGGCGGCGGCGATCCGGTCCTCTATCAGCATCTGTTCTGGTTTTTCGGCCACCCGGAAGTCTACATCATGATCCTGCCGGCGTTCGGAATCGCCAGCCAGATCATCTCCACCTTCGCGCGCAAACCCGTGTTCGGCTATCTCGGCATGGCCTATGCCATGGTCGCGATCGGCTTCGTCGGCTTCATCGTTTGGGCGCACCACATGTTCACGGTCGGCATGAGCGTGAACACCAAAATGTATTTCACCGCCGCCACGATGATCATTGCGGTGCCCACCGGCATCAAGATCTTCTCGTGGATCGCAACCATGTGGGGCGGCAAACTGACCTTCGAAACGCCCATGCTGTGGGCGCTCGGTTTCATCTTCATGTTCACCGTGGGTGGCGTCACCGGAATCGTCCTCGCGAACGGCGGCATCGACACCTACATGCATGATACCTACTATGTCGTGGCGCATTTCCACTATGTGCTTTCGCTGGGCGCGGTGTTCGGTCTGTTTGCCGGATTCTACTATTGGTTCGGCAAGATGTGGGGCCGGGACTATAACGAGTTCCTTGGCAAGTTGCACTTCTGGGTGTTCTTCATCGGCGTTAACGTGCTGTTCTTCCCGATGCACTTCCTCGGCGCCGACGGCATGCCGCGCCGCATCCCGGACTATCCGGAAGCCTATCACTTCTGGAACCAGATCGCGTCGTGGGGCTATGCCATCATGCTTGCGGGCATGGCGGTGTTCTTCGTGAACGTTTTCCTGTCGCTTTTCGGCGGCCGCAAGTCGGCAGCCAATCCCTGGGGCGAAGGCGCCACGACGCTTGAGTGGACGCTGTCCTCGCCGCCGCCGTTCCACCAGTTCGAAACGCTGCCCGATCTGACAAAAGTGCAGCAGGCGCGATGATGGGCACCATCTCACAGCTTGAGGACAGCGCGACCCGCACCGCGCTTTCCGGTTCCCTGTCAACCGGTGAATGGCGTGATTTCTGGGCGCTGCTGAAGCCACGCGTAATGACGCTCGTGGTGTTCACGGCCGCCTGCGGCCTCATTGTTGCACCCGGCACGCTTTCGCCATTTCTCTCCTTCGTCGCCATCCTGTGCATCGGAGTCGGTGCCGGCGCATCGGGCGCCTTCAACCAGTGGCTGGAGGCAGACACAGATGCGTTGATGAAGCGCACGGCATCGCGACCGCTGCCGGCCGGCCGGCTGGCTCGCGAAGACGCCCTCGTCTTTGCCATCATGCTCTCGGGAGCATCGGTGTTGACGCTCTGGCTTGCGACCAACTGGGTCGCAGCCGCCATACTCGCCTTCGCCATCTTCTTCTACGCGGTCGTCTACACCATCTGGTTGAAGCCCAACACGCCGCAGAATATCGTCATTGGCGGCGCGGCCGGCGCCTTCCCCCCGGTCATCGGCTGGGCCGCTGTCACTGGCGACGTAACGGCGCTGCCGCTGCTTCTCTTCGCCATCATCTTCGCCTGGACCCCGCCGCATTTCTGGGCGCTCGCGATGTTCATCCGCAAGGATTATGCCAATGCGCAG
>JBBRKH010000195.1:0-4883 GCA_038217965.1 Sphingomonadales bacterium
AGCCCAACCGCGACACGCGGGGAACAATCGTCGAAACCACGCGCACCGCACCCCACCTCAATTCGACGCACAATTTCGTGCTCGGCATGCTGGGGCCGGGATCGCTGTCGCCGCCCATGCTTGTGACGGCCGGAGTGGAGAATGGCAACGATCCGGACGACGAGATGGTTGTCCGCGCGGTGACCGGCGGCACCGGCCCACTCCGCTTTGCAAACGGCCAGGTGCGCCAGCAGCGCATCGGCCGCAACAGCACGATCCTGCGCACCTTTTCCAGCTATGTCGATGTTTTCGCTCCCAATTATCGCTTTATCTTCACCCTGAAACTCTAGAGGAGCCTGCCATGACCATCGAAACCGATCGCCGCACGTTGATGGCCGGCGCCGGCGCGCTTGTCGCCGCGGCGGGCGCTGCATCCAGCGCGCTGGCGCAGGCCCGCAGCACGACCGTGTTTCCCCCGGTTGCCGACTGGCTGAAGATGACGACCGACAGCGAAGGCGTGACCCGCTTTGCAATCGACGTGGCGGTCATCGGCAATTCGGACACGATCGATCCCTCGGGACGCATCGGGCCGAAGGACAGCAAGGACTTTTTCAATATCGATTTGCGCGGCGATACCTTCCAGGTGGAAGGAGCGGTCTATCCCGGCGGCACGTTCGCCATGCCCACAGTGCCCGTCGCCGGGCGCCCAGGAGTGCCGAAATCGGTGCACAACACCGAGACGTGGGACTTCACCAGGACGAAACCTTCCGGCCACTGGTTAAGCCGCGGCTGGGTGCTGATCAACGGCCAGGCCGAGCCCAACCGCGACAAGAAAGGCACCATCGTGGAGCAGCGCCGCACCGAGCCGCACCTGCTCACCGAGCACAACTATGTGTTCGGCCGCTTCGACGAAGGCAATCTGTCGCCGGAAATGCTGGTTTCCAGCGGCATGGACGACACCAACGATGCCGACACCGAAACAAACATTCGAGCCATCCTCGGCGGCACAGGCCGCTTCCGCTTCGCACGCGGGCAGGTGACCAAGACCCGTATCGGACGCAACACCACCATCTTGCGCACCTTCGCCGATTTCGGGGATGCCTTCTCGCCCAACTACCGATTCGCCTTCGAACTCAAGCTGTAGTCGGCTGCGGCCTGCGGCTGGCGGAGTCTTCCAGCCGACAGGACCGACGGTGCAACCAGAACGCGACTCGCTCTAAAGCGCCGTCCGCACCGCCAGAAGCTCCGGGAAGAAGCCGCGCTTCACAGCGACCTCCAGGTAGGAAACACCCGCCGTGCCGCCGGTTCCCTTGCGGTGGCCGATGATGCGCTCCACGGTTTTCAGGTGCACGAAGCGCCAGAGCTGCACCTTGTGTTCGATGTCCACCAACTTTTCGGCGAGGTCGTAGAGGTCCCAATGCGTCGCGGTGTCGGCGTAGACTGCGGCCCAGGCGCGTTCCACCGCAGCGTCGGGTTGGGGATGGCACGCAAGCGCGGCATCCGGTGCCGATGCAGGAACGGCAAAGCCTCGCCGGGCCAGCAACGCCAATGTTTCGCCATAGATGCTGCGCCGGGCAAGCGCCGCCTCCAGCCGCGCCACCGAAGCCGGCCGGTTGCGGTGCGCGGCAAGCATGGCCGGGTCGCGGGCACCCAGCAGAAACTCGATGAGACGGTATTGCAAAGATTGAAAGCCCGAGCTGGTGCCGAGCGCGTCGCGGAAGGCGAGATAGTCGGCCGGCGTCATGGTGGACAGCACTCCCCACATCTGGATCATCTGCTCCATGATCCGGCTGGCGCGGGTCAGCGCACGAAAGGCGAAGCCGAGCCGGTCTTCGGAAATCCCCGTCCGGGCGTCGCCGAGCTCCTTCAGCAGCAGCTTCATCCACAGCTCGGAAACCTGATGCGAGACGATGAACATCGGCTCGTCGGGCGCGGCGGACAGCGGCTCCTGGGCGTCCAGCAGCCGGTCGAGCCGGAGATAGTCGGCATAGTCCATGCGCGGCCTTATGCACCACCTCGCGCGGTCAGGGAATGACGGCGGTCGCCTCGATCTCCACCAGCGCGTCCGCTTCCATGAGGCCTGACACTTCGACCACCGCCATCGCCGGAAACGTTTTGCCGAAGCGGGCGCGGTAGGCGGCACCGATGGCCGGCGCTTCGGCAAGATAGGCGGCGCGTGACATCACATACCAGGTCAAGCGCACCACATGCTCTGGCCCCGCGCCCGCTTCGGCAAGGATGGCGAGAATATTGGCAAAGGTCCTGTCGCATTGGGCAGTGAGGCCGGCGGGGAATTGCCCTGCCGCGTCCCAGCCGACGACGCCAGCGGTAAAAGCGATGCGGCCGCTGGCGGCAATGCCGTTGGCATAGCCTTTCGGGCGCGGCCAGCCGGACGGTTGCAGGATTTGCCTGCTCATTGCGCCGCCTCCTTCAGCGCCGCATCCGGCAGATGATGCCGCTTGGGCTTCGCCTTGCGTTGCAGCTCCATCTGCTTCTCGCGAGCCTTCGCACTTTCGCGCAGCAGCTGGGATGCGCCAGACAGCCAGGGGAGCGGCGGGCTGACGGCCTTCACGCCGTACCAGGCGGCAGCGCGCAAACTCCACTGCGCATCGGTCAGGTGGGGGCGGCCGACAGCGACCAGATCGGCGCGGCGGCATGAAATGATGGTGTTCACCTGTCCAGCCTCGGTGATGGCACCGACGCACATGGTCTTCAGACCGAGCTCGTTCTTCACCGCTTCGGAGAACGCCACCTGATACATGCGGCCATAGACCGGTTGCTGGTGGGGCACGGTCTGACCGGAGGATACATCGACAAGGTCGCAGCCGGCTTCTGAAAAGGCCTTGGCGATGGCAAACAGATCATCTTCCGACACTCCGCTCTCGGCCCAATCGGATGCGGATACGCGCACCGCCATCGGGCGTCTGGCCGGCCAGACGGCACGCATGGCGGCAAACACCTCCAGCGGAAAGCGCAGGCGATTTTCGATTGCGCCGCCGTAACCGTCGACACGCTGGTTGGTGAGTGGCGAAAGGAAGCTGGCGAACAGATAGCCGTGCGCGCAGTGCAGCTCCAGCAGATCGAATCCGGCCCGCGCGGCGCGCTCAGTTGCAGCAACGAAATCCGCCTTGATGCGGTCCATCCCGGCCCGGTCGAGTTCATCGGGAATCTGGCTTTCCCCCTCGAACCACGGGATTGGCGAGGCGGAAACCAGCGGCCAGTTGGCGTCTGCCCTGGCAATCGGATGGTCGGCATCCTCCCAACCCAGCTGGGTCGAGCCTTTTCGCCCGGCATGCCCCAACTGCATTGCCACCTTGGTGTCGCCGTTTTCATGCACGAAATCGACGATGCGCTTGAAGCCAGCCTCCTGTTCGTCATTCCACAGGCCCGGGCAGCCGAGTGTGATGCGCGCATCCGGCGACGGGCAGGTCATTTCGATATACAATAGCCCGGCGCCGCCGGTGCCGCGCGCGCCATAGTGCATCAGATGCCAGTCGCCGGGCACGCCGTCGGTGGCGCGATACTGCGCCATGGGCGACACGACAACGCGGTTGGCCAGCACCAGCTCGCGCAGCTTCAGCGGCGTGAACATCGGCGTCGGGCGGCTCTTGCGGCAATCGATGCCCGTCTCGGTCAGCAGTGTCTCGTAGAATTCCGTATCGGTTGCAGCGACGAAATCCGGGTCACGCAACAGCAGATTGTCGTAAGTGATGCTCTTCGCCCGGCTCATCACGACATTGGCGAACTGCATTGGCGGCATGTCCCAACTGCGGGCGACATGCTCGAACCAGGCCAGGCTGACGCCGGCATTGTGCTGGGTGACCTCGACGGCGGTGCGACGCGCGCTTTCATAATCGGCGGCGATCGCGGCAAAGTCATGGCCGTTCGCCACAACGGCATCGGAAAGCGCAATGGCGCATTCCATCGCGAGCTTTGTGCCAGACCCAATTGACCAGTGCGCGGTCGCCTTGGCGTCGCCCAGCAGCAGGATTTTGCCGGCTGCATGCCATTGGCGGCATGTCACCTTGGGAAAATTCCGCCACAGCGAGCGGTTGGTGACCAGCCTGTGGCCTTCCAGCTCTTCAGCGAAGATCGTTTCCAGCAGCCTCGCAGACGCTGCTTCGTCCAGCGCATCGAAGCCATGGCCGGCCCAGCACTCCGGCGTGGTTTCCATCACCCAGGTGGAAATGGGGCCGGAATCGCGGCCAGCGAGGCGATATTGGTAGGCGTGCGCGGTGAAGATGCCGTGCGCTGTTTCGCGGAAGAAATAGGTAAAATCGGGCAGCGGCCGGGTCGAGCCGAGCCAGGCGAATTTGTTGCGCATCAACGTTGTTTCCGGCCCGAATTCGGCGGCGAACTGCTCGCGGATGTGGCTGTTGATCCCATCGCATGCAACGACGAGGTCGCTGTCGGCAAACCGGTCCAGCAGTGTTGCCGGGTCGATGGTTTCGGAAAAGCGCAGCTCCACGCCAACCTGACTGGCGCGGGTGTAGAGCACGCTCAAAAGATCCAGCCGCGCGCAGCCGGCAAAGCCGTTGCCGCCGCAGCGGATGTCCCGCCCCTGCCGGCGGATGCGGATATCGTCCCAATAGGCGAAGCGGTCGCGGATCATCGTGTAGCTTTCCGGATCTCGCGACAGAAATTCATCCAGCGTGTCGTCGGAAAAAACCACGCCGAAGCCAAAGCTGTCGTCGGCGCGGTTCTGCTCATGCACCACGATCTGCGCATCGGGCCGCGCCTTCTTCGTGAGGATCGCGAAGTAAAGTCCTCCGGGTCCGCCGCCGATCACGTCGATTCGCATGGAGTGTTGCCTTTTCCTGCCTGCGCCGCACTTCGCTATGACGCCACCGAAAAATATTTCAAGCCTAAAGCAATTGTCTCCCGCCGCGATTTTGCACCGGATC
>JBBRKH010000196.1:0-4846 GCA_038217965.1 Sphingomonadales bacterium
GGGAAAGGGGTGGTGCCCAGGAAAGGACTCGAACCTTCACGACCTTGCGGTCACTGGCACCTGAAGCCAGCGCGTCTACCAATTCCACCACCTGGGCCAAGTGCTGCGAGGGCGCGTCGTTATGGTGCGGGACCGCGATTGTCAACGCCTGCTTGCAGCGGCTAAGGCGGGTGGCATGGATACACTCGTTGCATTGATCGGCGGAACCGGCTTTGTCGGCACTGCGCTTACCGAAGTTCTGGCCCGCAAAGGCTGGCGAATCCGCGTTTGCGTGCGCAATCCGGCGCGCGCCATGCGGCTGCAGCCGCTTGGCGATCTGGGTCAGATTTCTGCCATGCAAGGCGACATCCGCATCCCCGCTACGCTCGCCCGGGCCGTTGAGGGCGCCGACGCTGTGGTCAATCTGGTTGGCATCCTGGCCGAAAAGGGCGGCCAGCGCTTTGCGGACATCCAGGCGAAGGGGGCAGGTGCCGCTGCCGCGGCCGCTGCTGCTGCGGGGGCGCGCGCATTCGTTCAGGTTTCGGCGATCGGCGCTGACGCGGCTTCACCCTCTGCCTATGGGCGCAGCAAGGCGGAAGGCGAGGCGGCTGTGCTCGCTGCCTTTCCGTCTGCCTGCATCCTTCGGCCATCGCTCATCTTCGGTGCCGAAGATGGTTTCACCAATCGGTTTGCCAAGCTGATTGCAATGGCCCCGGTCGTTCCCGTGGTGGCGCCAGCAACCCGCTTTCAACCGGTGGCGGTCGGCGACGTGGCAACAGCCGTCGGAATCGTGCTGGAACGATCGCTCGCCGGGCAGACTGGCGGGACATGGGAGCTAGGCGGCCCGGACATTCTGACCATGCGACAGATCATGGAGTATATCGCCCGGGAGACCGGCCAGTCCAAGCCGTTCGTCGACATGCCGGACGCGGTTGCGCGATTGCTTGCATCGCTGCAGTTCCTGCCGGGCGCGCCGTTGACACAGGACCAGTATCTGATGCTGCAACGGGACAATGTGGCCGATCTGGCGCTGCCGGGCCTGGCCGATCTCGGCATCACGCCCACCGCAATGGCCGCGCTGGCACCGGAATGGCTGGCCCGATATCGCCGCGGCGGCCGCTTCGCATCCGCTGCGTGACCCAGACATCCCTTTTCGAACCGAGGCCGCATGGATACGACATCACTGATACAGGCCATCATCCTTGGCATCGTGGAAGGATTGACCGAGTTCATTCCGGTCTCGTCCACCGGGCATCTGATTCTCGGCGCCGAGCTGATCGGTTTCAAGGGTGAGGGATCTGCCGCCTTCAAGATCTCCATCCAGCTCGGTGCCATTCTTGCGGTGCTGGTGGCCTATCGAGAGCGCTTCATCGGCGTCGCCAGCGGCCTGCTGGCGCGGGAGGCGGGCGCGATCGCCTTCGCGCGCAACGTGCTGCTCGCCTTCCTGCCGGCAGCGCTGGTCGGCGTGGTTGCCTACAAGTCCATCCGGGCGCTGCTGGAAAGCCCGGAGACGGTGGCGGTCGCGCTCATCATCGGTGGCATCCTTATCCTGCTGATCGAGCGCATGGTGAAGACGGTGAAGGTGACGTCGGTTGAGGCCATGCCGTGGCCGACAGCGGCCAAGGTGGGTGTGGTGCAGTGCCTGGCGATGGTGCCGGGCGTTTCGCGATCGGGCGCTACCATCATGGGCGGGCTGCTGCTCGGGCTGGACCGCAAGACGGCGGCTGAGTTCAGCTTTTTCCTCGCGGTGCCGACCATGGCGGCAGCGACGGTGTATGCACTTTACAAGGAACGCGACGTGCTGTCGTTCGACGATGTCGGGCTGATTGCCGTGGGTTTCGTGACTGCGTTCGTGTCGGCACTGCTGGTGGTGAAGTCGCTGGTCGAATTTGTCAGCCGCTACGGCTTTGCGCCATTTGCCTGGTATAGAATCGTGCTGGGGAGCGTGGCGCTGGTATGGCTAATGATGCGATAGAGCCGAAGCGGAACTATATTCGCGCCAGAATTTGAAAATTTTCGAAAATTCGCTGCCGGCATGAGCAAACAGGTCAGCATATGTGCCCTATTAGCTGGATAAGAAACAAAATGCCTGTTAATGGCTGACCGAATCACTCGTTCAGGGGCTTCGATGCATGCCGGACACGCGAATGTTGCGCTTCACCCATGTGGAGCAGGCTTTTCCGGCCAAGCGCGAGGCCGTTGTGCGGGCGGACGACTTTGCCGAAATCAGCCCTGGCTATCTGCTGGCGAAGGCTGAGGAGCAGGCGTCGCGCTGCTTGCAGTGCGGCGTGCCCTTCTGCCAGGTGCATTGTCCGTTGCAAAACCACATTCCGGATTGGCTGATGCTGGCGGCTGAAGGGCGTCTGCAGGAAGCCTTCGAGCTTTCCAACGCAACGTCGACCATGCCGGAAATCTGTGGCCGCATCTGCCCGCAGGACCGGCTGTGTGAGGGCAGTTGCGTGATCGAGCAATCCGGGCACGGTGCGGTCACCATCGGATCGGTTGAGAAGTTCATCACCGATACCGCCTGGAAGGAGGGTTGGGTGAAGCCACTGGTGCCGCTCGCCGATCGCTCGACGCAATCGGTGGGCATCATCGGCGCCGGGCCGGCCGGCCTCACGGCGGCGGAGTATCTGCGGGTGCAGGGTTATGATGTGCATGTGTATGATCGGCATGACCGCGCGGGTGGGCTGCTGACCTATGGCATTCCCGGGTTCAAACTGGAGAAGCCGATCGTGATGCGGCGGATCGACCGGCTGCAGGCGGGCGGCATTCACTTTCATCTGAACACCGAAATTGGCCGCGACGTGAGCTTTTCCGCGCTGCGCGCCCGGCACGATGCCGTGCTGCTGGCAACCGGAGTGTACAAGGCCCGCGAAACGCATCTGGCCGGGGCATCGCTGCAGGGGGTCGTGAAGGCGCTGGATTTTCTGATTGCATCGAACCGCAAGGGGTTTGGTGATGCTGTGCCGGAGTTTGAATCCGGGTTGCTGGATGCGGCAGGCAAGCGGGTCATCGTGATCGGTGGCGGCGACACCGCGATGGATTGCGTGCGGACTGCGGTGCGGCAGGGGGCGGCTCAGGTTACATGCCTGTATCGCCGTGACCGGCAGAACATGCCCGGTTCGATGCGCGAGGTGACGCATGCGGAAGAGGAAGGGGTGCACTTCGAGTGGCTTGCGGCACCGACGGGGTTTGTGGAGCTGGGCGGCCGGGTGGTGGCGATGGATGCCATGAAGATGCGCCTGGGGCATGCCGATGTGTCCGGCCGGCGCAGCCCGCAGCCGGAGGCGGGAAGCAATTTCCGGCTGGAGGCCGATCTGGTGATCGAGGCGCTCGGGTTCGATGCGGAGGATCTGCCGGCGGCGTTTGCCGAGCCGGCCCTCGGCGTGACCCGGTGGGGCACCGTGAAAGCCGAATCGCGCACATTGGCGACCAGCCTGCCGGGCGTGTTTGCCGCCGGCGACATCGTGCGCGGCGCCAGCCTGGTGGTGTGGGCGATCCGCGAGGGGCGCGATGTGGCGGATGCCGTTCATGCCTGGTTGCGGGCGCGTGCGGCACGGGATGACCTCGCGCTAGAAGCGGCGTAAACTGACCAGGTCGCATTCGGCGACCAGAAAGGATTCCATGAAGACCCTGATTGTCTCTCTTGCCCTGCTGGCTGCCTCGCCGGTGCTGATTGCTCCCCCGGCCGCTGCGCAGGCGGCGTCTGCCGATGCCGTGGCCGCCGCGACCGCGCTCGTGGATTTGCAGACGCCGCCGGCGCAATCCAGGGCGGCTCTCGATCGGCAGCTGAAGGAAATGCGCAGTGGTGCCGCCGTCCGCGCCATGCTGTCGCAGAATCCCGGCTTCAAGGCGGAGGCCGCGAAGAACCAGCCGGCATTCAATTCCACGATGGCGCGGATGGGCGTCATTCAGGCGGATGCCATCGGGCCCATCATGTCCGAGATGCAGAAGGCCAGCCGGACGGTCGCGATAGACACGTTCGCGAAGAATTTCACCGCTGCAGAGCTGCAGCAGATTGCGGCCTTCTATCGTTCGCCGGTGGGCAGCAAGATGCTCGCCCAGCAGGGCGCGATGGGGCAGGATATTGCCCGGCAGGTGCAGACGCGCTTTGGCCCGCGCATGGAAGCTGCGCAGAAGGCGATCGCGCCGAAGATGCAGGCGGAGCTGCAGAAGCTGGCGCCGGCAAAGGCGAAATAGCGGGTCTCTGGAAGTGATTGATTGATGACAGCGATGCCTGACGCCGCAGAACGTGCCCGGATTGCCGAATTCGGCATGTATCGCCCCGAATTCGAGGGCGATGCCTGCGGCGTGGGGCTGGTGGCTGCGATCGACGGCAAGCCTTCGCGGCGGGTTGTCGCGGCCGGAATCGAGGCGCTGAAGGCGGTCTGGTACCGGGGCGCGGTGGATGCGGACGGCATGACCGGCGACGGCGCCGGCATCCACATCGACCTGCCGCTGGCCTTTTTCCACGAGGCGATCGAGCGGGCCGGGCAGCAGCCGAAGCCCAATCTGCTGGCCGTCGGCAGGGTGTTCATGCCGCGCACCGATCTGGCCGCGCAGGAATCCTGCCGCACCATCGTGGAATCGGAAATCATCGCGTTCGGCCATCTGATCTATGGCTGGCGGCGGGTGCCGGTGGATGTGTCGGTGATCGGCACCAAGGCGGCGGCGACACGTCCGGAAATTGAGCAGATCATGATTGCCGGGCCGGCACAAACCGATGCGGCGGCGCAGGAAGCCTTCGAGAAGGATCTCTACATCCTGCGGCGGCGCATCGAAAAAAAGATCATCGAGGCACAGATTCAGGGGTTCTACTTCTGCTCGCTGTCGTGCCGCTCGATCATCTACAAGGGGCTGTTCC
>JBBRKH010000197.1:0-4808 GCA_038217965.1 Sphingomonadales bacterium
CTTCGGCGATTTTCTTCACGAGATGGTCGTGGCGCATCCGGTAGGCGATCAGATCGCGGATGGTACCGATCTTGATCCCGTGCGCCTTGGCGAACGGGACAAGATCATCGAGGCGGGCCATGCTGCCATCCTCGTTCATGATTTCGCAGATAACGCCCGACGGGTTGAGACCGGCAAGACGGGAGACATCGACGGCGGCTTCGGTGTGGCCAGCGCGGACGAGAACGCCGCCGTCTCTTGCCACCAGCGGGAACACGTGGCCGGGGGTGACTATCGCGTCAGGGCCTTTGGCGGCGTCTATGGCAACCGCGATGGTGCGGGCGCGGTCTGCGGCGCTGATGCCGGTGGTGACGCCTTCTTTTGCTTCGATGGAGACGGTGAACGCGGTTTCATGCCGGGTACGGTTGGATTGCGACATCAAGGGCAGGCCGAGTTGCTCGACGCGCGGGCGGGCAAGCGACAGGCAGATGAGGCCGCGCCCATGCCTGGCCATGAAATTGATCGCGTCCGGCGTTGCCATCTGCGCCGGGATGATGAGGTCGCCTTCATTCTCGCGGTCTTCATCGTCCACCAAGATATACATGCGGCCGTTGCGCGCTTCGGCGATGATCTCCTCGATCTGCACAAGCGGGGAGGCGGCGTTGCCGCTTAGCCAGCTTTCAAGCTTGGCCAGCGTTTCGGAGGTCGGGTTCCAGTCCGGCTTATCGATCGAACGCAGCGAATTGGGGTGCAGCCCGGCCGCCCTGGCCAGCCCGGAACGGGTGAGGCCGGAATCGGACAGGCGGGTGCGGATCTGGTCAAGACGTGTCATCCAGGCAGTTATTCACATTTCGATGTGATACTCAACCTATCAGTTCACATTGCGCTGTCTGGCTTGCTCCATTCGCTGAAGATAGCGGGCAAGCACATCGATTTCCAGATTCACTTCGCGGCCTGGGGCGGCGGCGCCAAGGTTTGTCCATTCGGCCGTGTGCGGAATGATGTTGCAGGTGAAATGGGCGCCCGCTGCGGTGTCTGTTATGCTGTTGACGGTGAGCGAGACGCCGTCGACACAGATGGAGCCTTTTGCTGCAATGAAAGGGGCAAGGCCCGGCGGCGCATCGACGACAAGGGCGAGGCTGCCGGCAACTTTATCGGCCGCGATGATGCTGCCCACGGCATCGACATGGCCGGTGACAATGTGACCTCCGAGTTCGTCGCCCACTTTCTGCGCGCGCTCGAGATTGAGCCGGGCGCCCGGCTCCCACATGGCAATTGCGGTGCGGGAGATGGTCTCGCCGGATACATCCACGGCGAAACGGCCGGCGGCTTTGCCGACGACGGTGAGGCAGACGCCCGAGCAGGCGATGGAAGCGCCAATGGCGACGCCAGACAGATCATAGGCGGTGTCGATTTCGAGGCGCAGGTCCGCGCCTGCTCTGGCGGTGGCGCTGGCGACGTGGCCGATGTCAGTGATGATGCCGGTGAACATGCCGGTCGGTGTAGCGATGCTTGCGGGCTGGCGAAAGGGCGCCGTCTAGCGTCGGCTGTAGATTTCCAGGAGATCGGGGTCGAGCGGGCGGCGGTCTGTCAGCTGCCACTGGTTGTGGGTGCCGGCCAGCGATTCGGGGACCAGCGTGTCGAGGCCGCTGCCGGCGCCGATCAGGATGGGCGCGCGCAACAGGATCATGCGATCAACGCGGCCTACTGCCAGCAGCGTGCTGGCGAGGTGGCCGCCGCCTTCGCACAGGATACGGTTGACGCCGAGCCGGACGGCGATTTCGTCGAGAGCGGCCACGCTTGGCATGCCGAGCCAGCCTTCGGGAACGCTGCCGCTGGTGATCGCAGCGCGAATCGGCTGGGGGGCGCTGCTGCCGGCGAGTCGGATGCCAAGGCCGGGCGCATCGGCGCGCAGGGTGCCGCCGCCCACCACGATCAGGTCGGCTTCGGCGCGCAGCACATGCACATAGGTTCGGGCCGTTTCGCCGGTGATCCACTGGCTTGTGCCATTGTGCATCGCGATGCGGCCATCGAGCGACAGGGCGAGCTTCAGGGTGAGAGTGGGGCGGCCGGATTGCAGGCGGCTGGTGAAGCCTGCGAGTTCGTGCCGGGCTGCGGCATTGCGCGCACTCAGCGATACGGCAATGTTGGCGGCTTCGAGGCGGGCGATTCCCTGACCGGCGGTTCGGGGGTCGGGGTCTTGCACGGCGATGACGCAACGGGCGATCCTGGCGGCAATCAGGCTGTCGGCGCATGCCGGGCCGCGGTCGGAGAAGTGGGCGCAGGGTTCAAGCGTGACGTAGGCGGTGCTGCCTTCTGCATCGGCTGTCGCGAGCGCCATGGCTTCGGCATGCGGGCGGCCGCCGTCCTGTGTCCAGCCGCGACCCACGATGCGGCCATCTTTCACGATCAGGCAGCCGACATTTGGATTGCTGCCGGTGCGGCCCCTGCCTCTTGCCGCCAGCGCAAGGGCGGCGGCCATCCAGCGCTCGTCGTCGCTCTCAGCCAGGGGTGGCACTTTTGGCGGCGCGGCGTTCCGCCTCCAGGCCGGCCTGCCGCGCCGCTTCTGCTGCCGCCTGCTGGTCGTCGATGCGCTGGTTGTGCGCGGCATAGGCGGCGCGCACCTCGTCCATGCGCGCTTCCTTGTCGGCCAGCGCATCTGCCGAAGTGCGGCCCTGCTCCCAGCTGTCGAAGTAGATGGGGCCGGGATCGGGCTTCACGAAGCCGGTGTTGCCGGCGATGAGGAGGCCCGCGATGATGACACCGCCCATGCCGATGGCAGCAAGCGCAAACCATTTGCGGTGCGCGGGGATGGCGCGAAGCGCGGCCATTGATCCGGCGGGCGCTTCCGGTCTGGCGCTCCAGCTGAAGCCTTCGGCATGGTCCAGCTCGTATCTGATCTGCCGGGCGGCCATGATCTTGGCTTCGTCACCGCTTGCGGCGATGTCTTTGAAGGGGGCCGGCAGCGGCGCGGATCTGGGTCGCTTCAGGGGCATTCATCACACTCGCATGGGCATGAGGACGTAGAGCGCCTGCGACTGGTCGTTCTCGCGAATGAGAGTGGGGGCCGCCGCATCCGCCATATGGACCTCGATGCTGTCCCCTTCAACCTGGCCCAGGATATCGAGCAGATAACGGCTGTTGAAACCGACATCGAAGCTTTCGGCGGCATAGTCGGCCGGCACATCTTCGGATGCGGTGCCATTCTCGGGGCTGGTGACGGACAGCGTCACGCGGTCGCGGTCCATGCTGAGCTTCACGGCGCGGGTCTTTTCGCTGGCGATTGCCGTCACGCGATCGACGCCTTCGGCGAGCGTTGCCGGATCGATCTTCAGCAGGCGATCGTTGGCGGTGGGGATCACCCGGCTGTACTCCGGGAAGGTGCCGTCGATCAACTTGGAGGTGAGCATCGCGGCGCCAACCTTCAGCCGTATCTTCGATGGCGAAAGGGCGATTTCCACGGTGTCCTCGCGCTCATCCAGCAATTTCCTCACTTCGGCGATCGCCTTGCGCGGGATAATGATGTCCGGCATGCCTTCGGCGCCCGGCGGCAGGGGCATTTCGATGCGGGCGAGACGGTGGCCATCGGTTGCGACGGCGCGCATCATGCTGGCGCCGCCATTGGCTGCCGGGGCCGGCGCGTGCAGGAAAATGCCATTCAGATAATAGCGCGTTTCCTCGGTGCTGATGGCAAAGCGGGTCTTGTCGATGAGATTGCGCAGGGTTTCGGCGGGTAGCTGGAAGCTGATCGGCAGATCGGTTTCGCCGATGACCGGGAAATCCTCGCGCGGCAGGGTCTGCAGCTGAAAGCGGGCACGGCCGGCAACGACGGACATCTTCTGGTTGACGACTTCGATCGTCACCTGCGCGCCGTCCGGGATTTTGCGGACGATCTCGAACAGCGTGTGAGCGGAGACGGTGGAGGCGCCCGCCATGTCGACCTGTGCTGCCACCTCCTCGACGATCTGCAGATCCAGATCGGTCGCCATCAACTTCATC
This sequence comes from Sphingomonadales bacterium, assembly GCA_038217965.1. Classification (GTDB taxonomy): domain Bacteria; phylum Pseudomonadota; class Alphaproteobacteria; order Sphingomonadales; family Sphingomonadaceae; genus Sandaracinobacteroides. The sequence goes on from JBBRKH010000197.1 coordinate 3,979, forward strand.
GTGGTGCCATCGGCCGACAGAAGCACATTGGACAGGATGGGGATGGTGTTGCGCCGCTCGACCACGGACTGCACATGGCCAAGGGCCTTCAACAAAGTGGCACGCTCGACAATGATCTTCATTCAGACGTCCCCGCATTTTTCGAGATTGTCACCCTCTATACAACAGCAGCGGGGGTTAGGAAGCCTGTTGCTTGGGGGTGAATGATTCGGGGAATCGGCGTCCGGCCCCAGCCTTCGCCGTGGCAGGCGGGCACGGCGTGACGCCCTGCACCTCTCTCTTCTTGGGTCTTCGGGACAGGGTGGACGACACTGCCGGTTTGGGCCGTTCGCGATTGGCGAATGCGGCGGGGAACTGTGGCGCAACAATGGAATCCTCCATGAGCATTGCGACGGTCGGTCGGAATCGTGGATCATGGGTGCTGGATTCCAATGGTGCGAAGTCTGCATTGGACAAGCAATACACATTGCTCGGATTCCCTGTTCCCCCATTTCCTACCCTCGTGGGAATCAGTGAAATCGGCGTGTCGCCGGGTCAATGTCCGCTGCCGATTGGGCAGCCTCCCAAGCATCGCGCAACTGAATGGCAAGCTGTTCTTTGAGCAGTCCTTCAAGCGCGGAAAGATCCGGCACCCCCGCCTTTTCGCCGGCATCGGCCGCCTCAAGTGCGTTGTAATAGGGGGTGCGGTTGGCGGCGATCTGTTCGGGCACCGTGTTGCGACCGGGCAGACGGTCTCCAAGCCGTGCGCACAGAATCAGGTAGGCGATGGCGCGCGATGTTCTGCCATTGCCATCCGTGAACGGATGAATCCAATTGAGGCGCCACATGAC
>JBBRKH010000198.1:0-4807 GCA_038217965.1 Sphingomonadales bacterium
ATGGCGTGCCCGCTGCATGGAATCGTTGACGGCAGGATGTCGGCCAGGCACTCGCCGGCGGCCGAACGAACCTGCGCCATCACGAGGTCGACGCCGCTAACCTCCTCCGTCACGCCGTGCTCGACCTGCAGGCGCGTGTTCATTTCCAGGAAACTGAATTCACCGTCGGGACCCATCAGCATCTCGACCGTGCCGATGTTGTCGTAGCCCATGGTCTGCAGCGTCTGCGCAATTCGGTCGGCGAGCGCACCCACGACCTTCCGGTCCAGGCCCGGCGCGGGCGACTCCTCGATCAGCTTCTGGTGGCGGCGCTGCACTGAGCAGTCCCGTTCGTGCAGGTGCACCACGCTGCCGTGCCGGTCACCCAGGATCTGGAACTCGACATGGCGAGGACGGTCCACCAGGCGTTCGAGGTACACCTCGGCGTTGGCGAAACCCCGCTGCGCCATGGACGAGGCCCGCTCGATGGCCCCCAGCAGTTCCTGCGGCGAACGCGCGGGCAGCATACCGATGCCGCCACCGCCGGAGGCGGGCTTCACCAGAACGGGGTAACCGATGGCCTCGGCCGCTCGGAGCATCTCAGCGGCGTCGCCCGAAAGCACTTCTGAGCCATGCCCGACGGGCATGCCGTGACGGGCGGCCAGTTCGCGGGCGCGGGTCTTGTGACCCATCGCTTCGATCCAGTGCGGTGACGGCCCGATGAAGCGCGCGCCCGCGACCTCTACCTGTGCCGCGAAGACCGCGTTCTCCGACAGGAACCCGTAACCCGGATGCAGCCCGTCTGCGCCGGTTCGGCGCACGACGTCGAGCAGTGCATCCACGTTCAGGTAGCTCTCGCGCGCGGGCGCCGGGCCGATGCGTACAGCTTCCTGGGCCAGCGACAGGTACGACGCACCCGCGTCTGCATCGGAATAGACCGCCACCGAGGGAATGCCCATGGCGCGCAGCGAACGCAACACCCGGGCTGCCACGGCACCCCGGTTGGCCACCACGACTTTCTTGAACAGGGCCATGGTCAGAAGCTCGTGGGCCAGTTGGCCAGGCGATGCTCGCCGATGCCGTGGCTCAGCCGGCTGCGGTGCACCTCGAGCATCCGGATCAAGTGCGCGCGGGTGTTCGCCGGGTCGATGACGGACTGCACGGCGTAGATGGAGGCGGCGTCCCAGATCTCGTTGCCGCGGTTCATGTCGGCAAGGGCTTCGTCGAAGCCTGGCTCGCCGGCATCCAGCCCGTGGACGATCTTGACGGCGAATCGCGGGTCCATGAAGCTGACCTCGGCGGTGGGCCAGGCCACGACCTCGTCAGAGTTCTTGCCGCCCCCCATGTTGAGGTAGGCCTGGCCGTAGCTCTTGCGCAGGATGACCGACAGCTTGGGCACCGTCATCAGCGACAGCGCATTCATCATGTTCATGATTTTGCCGGGTGCGCGCTTGCGCTCGGCTTCGGCGCCGATCACGAACCCTGGCGTGTCCACGAAGGTCAGCACCGGGATGTTGAAGGAGTCACAGAGCACCAGGAAGCTGGTGATCTTCTCGCAGGCCTCCGTGTCCAACGCGCCACCCTTGACCAGGGGGTTGTTGGCCACGATGCCGACACTGCGCCCGTCCAGCCGCGCCAGGCCAGTGACTGCCACCTTGCCGAAGCGCGCCTTCAATTCGAAGAAGCTTGCCTTGTCAACGATGGCACGCACGATGGTTCGCACGTCGTACACCTGCGTGCGCCGCTGCGGCAGCAGGCCCAGGATGCCCGGCATGTCGGCGCCTGAGCCTTCAGGAACAGCATGCACGGGGGGCATCTCGTTCTGATGCCCAGGCAGGTACGACAGGAATGTCTTGATCGCGTTGAGCGCCTGTTCGTCGGTGTCCACGACCAGATCGGCAAAGCCGGTGGTCTCGGCGTGCACACGCCAGCCACCCAGGTCTTCGGGATCGACCTCTTCCTTGATGGCCAGGGAGGTCAACATCGCACTGGACACGGCCAGCACGGCGCCCTTTCGGATGACACAGAAGTCAGACAGCACGGCGTACCAGGACGACGAACCATAAGAGTAGCCCAGCGTCGCCGATGCCCAGGGCGTTTCCCGCGTCCGCTGGTACTGCGTGCCGTCGTTGCCGAGCAACGCCCCCATGCCGCGCGAACCCATGGTGTCGGGCATGCGCGCGCCCGAGGACTCGCCGAGGAAGACCAGCGGCAGGCCGCGGCGCGTGGCCACCTGCTTCATGTGGGCGATCTTGCGGCCGTTGGTGCTGCTGCTGGATGCGCCCATCACGGTGAAGTCGTTGACGACGAGCGCCGTTTCACGTGACTGGATGCGGCCGAAGCCGGCAATCTTGCCGTCGGCCGGAGTCTTCTCTCGGTCGGCGGCGTTGGTTGCCGAGGTGCCGAAGAGGCCCGACTCAATGAAGCTGCCCGGATCGCAAAGGTAGTCGATGCGCTCGCGCGCGTTCAGCACGCCCTGCGCCTGGCGGCGCGCCATCTTGGCGGCGCCGCCCATGGCCAGGGCAGCGGACTCGCGCCGGTGGAATTCGGCCATCGAGGCGTCGGCGGCGGAAAGCGTGGGATCGACAAGTGTCATGCCTTGCCCAGGGTGGCGGTGTTGGGACCGCAAAGGACGACGCCTGAGGCGGAGAGTTCGGCGATGCGTTCGTCTGGCAAGCCCAGGACGGCCTGCAGGACTCTGCGCGTGTCCTGCCCCACGCGGTGCCCGCTGTGTCGCACCGTGCCGGGCGTGTCAGACAGGCGCGGCACGACATTCGCCATCGCGACGCCGCCGAGTTCATCGTCGGGTGCCTCGACAATGGCGCAGCGGGCGGCATACTGGGGGTCGGCGAAGATGTCGGCGATGGTGAAGATGCGCGTGGCTGGCACGCTCGCCTGGGCCAGCGCGGCTTCCAGCGTTGCCAGCGCGTGGGCCGTGGTCCATTGGCCTATAAGTTCGTCGAGCTCGTCGTCGTGCTGCGAGCGGGACACCGCATCCTTGAATCGCGGGTCATCGGCCAGTTCGGGCTGCGCCATCGCTACCGCCAGGCGCCGGAACACCGCGTCGCCCATGGCCGTGATGTGAATGTAGCTTTCGTCGCCCGTCGGGTAGAGATTGTTCGGCGTGCTCTCGGGCAAGCGCGCGCCGGCGCGCATCGCGACGTGTCCCAGCTTCTGGTACGCCGGGATCCACGGCTCCATGAAACTGAACGCGCACTCGTAAAGCGCCGCGTCGATGCACTGACCGCGCCCCGTGCGGTGCCGGGCCAGCAGCGCCATGCTGGCGCCGAAGGCGGCATAGAGGCCGGTGATGTAGTCGGTCATGGAGACGGCCACCCGCGAGGGCGCTCGGTCCGGGTCTCCCGTCAGGTGGCGGAGCCCGCTGACGGCCTCGCCGATGACGCCGTAACCGGCGCGCTGGCTGTAAGGGCCGGTCTGCCCGAAACCGCTGATGCGGACCATCACGAGCCCGGGGTTACGCGCAGACAGCGCCTCGTAGCCCAGGCCCCATTTTTCCAAAGCGCCCGGGCGGAAGTTCTCGACCAGCACATCGCTCTTGGCGGCCAGCTCGGCCACCAGCGCCTGCCCTTCAGGCTTGCGCAGGTCGATGGACACGAGCTCCTTGTTCCGGAAGATGCTGGCGGCATAGAGCGACTTGCCCTGGAATCGCTTGCCCATGGTCCGGACCGGGTCGCCCTCGGGGGGCTCGATCTTGATGACCTCGGCCCCGAAATCGGCCAGCAGGCGACCGCAGAAGGGGCCGGCCACGGTGGACCCGATTTCGAGCACGCGCATGCCGGCGAGCGGGCCGCTGCGGCCGTCGACGCAGCCCGCGCCTGCAGGAGAGGTGGTGGTTTCACTCATCGGGCGCGTGCTACAGCACGTACTTCTGGTAGCGGATCAGGCAGTCCTTGGCGCTGCGCATGTTGCTGCGGCGCAGGCGTTCGGCGGCTTCGGCATCGCCCTGCCGCATGGCTTGCAGCACGGCCTGATGTTGTTGCAGACCGACCTGGGCGCGGCCGGGCAGGATGATGATGCGCCGGATCAGCACCTGCGTCTTCTCGTAGATGCTGTCGAGCATCTTGGTCAGGACAGGGTTGCCCGCCGCGGCCTGAGACCGGCTGCGGAAGAGCTCGTAGCCAGCAATGAAGGCATCGAAATCGGAGCTTTCGGCATAGCCGACCATGGGGCCGTGGAACAGGTCCACGAGGTCCTGCCAAGACTCGGGCTGCGAGTTCTCGGTGGCCAGCCGCGAACAGAGCCCTTCGAGCACCTCGCGCGCGTCGTAGATGTGGAAGATCTGGGCAAGCCCCAGCCGCATGACTACCGCTCCCCGATTTGGGATGCGCTCGATCAGGCCGCGCTGCTCGAGCGCCGCGAGCGCCTCTCGCACAGCGGTACGCGGCGCATTGAATTCCTCGGCCAAGTCCTGTTCCAGCAGCTTCGAGCCCGGAGGCACCCGCTGGCTCGCGATGCGCTCGCGCAACACATCGACGATCTCCAGGATGCGGTTGACCGGAGAAACCTGCAGCGGCTGCGTAAGCGTCTGCGGCTTCGCGCTTGGCTTGGGGGTTGCGCTATCGAGGATCTGATTCATGACAGGACGCATGTTCGGCAGAGACAACTTTGTAGACAATAGTGTTTACGCTGATACAACAATCAATTGCGAGGGCATCCAATCCTGTTCATGGCTGAGCTGCGTCAACGGCATGATCATTGACGCATCGGTGGCGCTACAAATCGTTGGCGGCGCCTTGGTGGCCGGCTTCATCCAGGGCATCTCGGGGTTTGCGTTCGGGCTGATCGCCACGTCGCTCTGGGCGTGGAC
>JBBRKH010000199.1:0-4789 GCA_038217965.1 Sphingomonadales bacterium
ATCCCGTTGCTGCCGGTGTCGTGCACCAACCAACGGCCGCGCAGCGCTGATATTGCGCCGGGGCTGCCGGTCAGCGTTTGGGTTGCCGTGCTGCCAAGCAACAGCAGCAGGCGAGGAGCGGCGAGCCGGATATGCGCCCGCGTCAATTCGAGGTCGGCGGCAACGGCTTCCGGCGGCGGTGTCCCGGCGATGCGGCGTCGCGGCGTCAGCAGGCTGATGTAGCATGCGCCACGATCCAGCCCGATTGCCGCGAGCATCTGGTCCAGCAACACCCCCGCAGGTCCGCTGAACGGCCGGCCGGTGCGCAAATCCTCGGCGCTTGGCGCCTCCCCCATGATCATGATGCCCGCCCCGGGATTGCCATCGGCGATCGGCGCCAGAGGCTGTGCCCGCCGAACGTCGGCAAGCAATTCGGCCAGCGTGGCAGCCGGCATCGGTGGCAGCGGGGCAGTCAGGGCGGGGGCGGCGATAGCGAGGCTTTGCGCTGTGCCCGCCGTGACGGGTTGCGGCGATGCAGGCGGCATGTATGCGGCGGGCGAGAGCCAGCAGACGGGCACGTCGCTTACCAGGGCATCGATTCCGGCGAGCTTCCACCATGCAAGCAGCGCGGCGGCCTGCTGGCGATCGACCGGGTCGTGCGCACCCTCCTGCGCTGGCACAAAATCTTGCATCGACCGCGACACTTTAGCGACTGCGGAGCCACGTCAAGGGACGATATGGTGTTTTCGGTTGAAAACAGCCAGCAGCGCGACGAATAGAGGCGGACGACCGCGGCGAGAGAGACATATGACCACACGCGAAGCAATGCCCTATGATCTGGTGATCGTCGGCGGTGGGCCGGCCGGCCTGTCGGCCGCCATTCGCGCCAAGCAGGCGGCGCAGGCAAAAGGGCTGGAGCTTTCGGTCTGCGTGCTGGAAAAGGGGTCGGAAATCGGCGCACATATCCTGTCTGGCGCGGTGTTCGATCCAAAGGCGCTGGACGAGCTGCTGCCGGACTGGAAAAGCCGCGATTGCCCCTGGGCGCAAGTGCCGGTGATCGAAAACCACCACTGGATATTGACGGCAAAGGGCAAGACGGAACTGCCGCATTTTCTGCTGCCGAGCTTCCTCGACAACAAGGGCACCTACACCGGCAGCCTGGGCAATTTCTGTCGCTGGCTGGCGGGACAGGCCGAAGCCCTGGGAGTGGAGATTTTTCCCGGCTTTGCAGCCGCTGAAATCCTCTACAACGAGGATGGCAGCGTAAAGGGTGTTGCAACCGGCGACATGGGGGTGCTGCGCGACGGCAGCCACGGACACAGCTACCAGCCGGGCCTGGAGCTGCACGCGAAATACACCTTCTTTGCCGAAGGCGCGCACGGTCACCTGACCAAGCAGCTGGTAAAGCGCTTCGATCTGCGCAAGGATTGCGAGCCGCAAGTGTATGGCATCGGAATCAAGGAATTGTGGGACATTGCGCCGGACAGGCATGTCGCCGGGCGGGTGATCCACAGCCAGGGCTGGCCGCTCACCGACGCCAACGGCGGGGGATTCATCTATCACCAGGCCAACAACCAGGTGGCGCTCGGATTTGTGGTGTGGCTGGGATACAAAAATCCGCATCTGTCGCCGTTTGACGAAATGCAGCGATGGAAGACGCACCCGGCCATCCGCACCATTCTCGAAGGCGGGCGGCGCGTTTCCTATGGCGCGCGGGCGATCAGCGATGGCGGCTGGCAATCGGTTCCCAAGCTGACCATGCCGGGTGCGGCGCTGATCGGTTGCGCGGCGGGTTTTCTGAATGTTCCGCGCATCAAGGGCAGCCATACGGCCATGAAGAGCGGAATGATGGCGGCCGAAGCGGCGGTCGAGGCAATCGCCAGCCAGCGGCAGAGCGACGAGCTGGCGGCATATTCTGCTGCCTACAAGGCAAGCTGGGTGGAAAAGGAGCTGTCGAAGGTTCGCAACGTCGAGCCGTTGATGGCGAAGTTCGGCCCGGTGCTCGGTACCATGCTGGGTGGAGTCACCATGTGGCTGGAGCATCTTGGAGTGCGCCTGCCGTTCACGCTGGGCCACAAGCCGGACAATGAGCAGATCTGGCGCAAGGAGGCCTGCCACCCGATCCACTATCCCAAGCCAGACGGCGTCATCACCTTCGACAAGCTGACCAGCGTCTTCATTTCAAACACCAATCACGAGGAAGACCAGCCGGTCCACCTGATCCTGAAGGACCCGACGGTCCCCGTTGCCATCAATCTGCCGTTGTATGACGAGCCGGCGCAGCGCTATTGCCCGGCCGGCGTGTATGAAATCGTCGGGCAGGACACCGGCGAGCCACGCATGCAGATCAACGAGCAGAACTGCGTGCACTGCAAGACATGCGATATCAAGGATCCGACGCAGAACATCGAATGGGTGGTGCCGGAAGGCGGCGGCGGGCCGAATTATCCGAACATGTGATGACGAATGCGGTTGCGAGCGAGTGTGCAGCACGCGCCCGCAGACTCGCGCGCAGTGCCCGGCCGGCGCGCGAATAGAGCAATTCGACCCCTGTCAGCGCACCCCGCGCCATGCAGCGATGCGGTCGAACGCTGCGTCCAGCGTTGCCATGTCGGGGGTAAGGCTGATGCGAAGGTGGCCTCTGGCTGCGGTGCCGAAGCCCGAACCCGGAACGCAGGCGACGCCCGCGTGGCGAAGCATGTCGTTTGCGAAGGTGACATCGTCTTCGGCGATCGCCCGGCAATCCAGGATCACGAACATGCCGCCTTCCGGCATCCGAGCCGCCAGGCCGGGAATGGCATTGGCGCGCGCCACCACATGCGCCGCCCGCAGCCGGAAGCCTTCGACATAGGGCCGCAATTCTGCGGCGGGAACCGCGAGGGCCGCGAGCCCGGCATCCTGCACGAATTGCGAAACCCCGAACAGCGCAGCCGCGCTCCAGTCTCCAAGAGCCTGCACCACGTGGGCGGGGGCAACCGCCCAGCCCAGCCGGTAGCCGGTCATCGCGTGGCTTTTGGACAGGCTGGACACCACGATTGTCTGCCCCTGCGGCCCATGGGTCCAGGCCGGGACATGCGTGCCGTCGAAGCGGAAGTCGGCATACACCTCATCCACCAGCAGCCAGATGCGGTGTGCGATGCAGGCTGCCCGCAGCAGTGCATAATCATCCGCGGACAACGCGGCGCCGCTCGGGTTTGCCGGCGAATTGAGGAAGATGGCGCGGGTCCGCGGAGTGATTGCTGCAATGATCGCCGGCACATCCATGGCAAGGTCGGCGGGCCTGGCCGGCACCACGACCCTGTGCGCCTGCGCCGCTGCCACGACCCCCGGATAGGTTGCATAATAGGGGTCTGAAAGGATGACTTCGTCGCCGGGGCTGGCGATCATCAGCATGGCCGCCAGCGTCCCGTGCTGCGCACCCGGCAGCACCACGACATTGTCCATGTTGCAGCCTGCGCGCGCGGCAATGGCCTGGCGCAGCTTCGGTTCACCCAGCAGCGGGGTGTAATGCGTTCGGCCGGCGCACAGCGCAGCCTGCGTTGCCGCCACTATGGCTGAATATGGCGGATCCTTCGGATCGCCGAGCGTCAGCAGAATGATGTCTTCGCCGGCGCGCTGCCGGTCCATCGCTTCGACCGCGATATCCCATGCCGAGCTGGTGCCTTCCCGCGCCAGCAGCGCGGCCAGGCCGGAAAGCGGCAGCAGCGGATGCCCCAGATCAGCCATTGCAGCCGCCGTCGCCCGCCAGCAGCGCCTCGGCCTCGATTTCAACCCGCCATTCCGGGCGCAGCAGACGCAGGCCGGCGATCATCGTGCTGGCCGGCCGCACATGTCCGAACACCCTGCCGTGCGCCCGGCCGACAGCGTCCGCATCGGCCGGATCGACGAGAAAGATGCGCGTGCGGACGACATCTTCGGCCGTTCCGCCAAGCGATTCGATCGCCTCTATAACAATCTGCAGGCAGCGCATCGCCTGCGCTCCGGCATCGCCCGGCGTGCTGGAACCGTCCGCCTCCAACGGCGCTGTGCCGGAGACGAAGACATGCCGGCCGATGCGCACGGCGCGGGCGAAGCCGATGCTTGCCTCGTATGGCGATCCGGAGGATGCGTGGGTGCGGCTGGCCATGGCCGCCGTCTAGCCGGGCGGAGGGGTGGGCCGCAAGCAAGGGAACAGCACCATGGACACTGCCGACTCGGTTTTCCGGATTGCCAACATGATCGTGCTGGCGGGGTGGCTGGCGCTGGTGCTTTCGCCGCTGCGGCGGAGCGTTGCCATTCCGGTCGCGCGGCTGGCGGCTGCGCTGGTGTGCGGCGTGTATGCCACGCTCCTCGTGCGCGGACTGGCATCTGGCACGGGGCTGCCGGAAGGCGCGGGCTTTGGCACATTGGACGGCGTGATCGCGCTGCTGTCCCGGCCCGAAGCAATCCTTGCGGCCTGGGTGCACTTCCTCGCGTTCGATCTTTTTGTCGGCAGCTGGCAGGCCCAGGATGCACCGGGAGCCGGTGTGCCGCACTGGCTGCTGCTGCCGTGCCTCGCATTGACACTGCTGGCCGGGCCGGTCGGTCTGCTGCTGTATCTGTGCATCAAGGCGGCGCGGCGCAATCGGACTCTTGCGTGAGCCGATCGCGCCAGTCGGCTGGCCAGGGCTTGGGGCGCATCGTATCCAGGCAGGTGAGCACCTGCACCAGCCGGGCTGTCAGGAAGGCGAGATTGCCGTGCCTTGCGACGACGACAAGCGCTACCGACGTCTGCCCCACCCGGTCGATGCACACCTCCCATTCCAGAATTGTTCCCAGGCGCGCGGGGACG
>JBBRKH010000200.1:0-4742 GCA_038217965.1 Sphingomonadales bacterium
GATTTTTGCACTTTCGGCGCTGTCTGCCTTCACGTTGCCGTTCGTGCTCACGATGTCGGGCTTCGGACCGTCCGCCTGGGCCGCAACACTCGGCGCATGGCAGGCCGATGCCATGACCGAGCGGCAGACCATCGAGGCCTATGCCGCAATGCAGGCATTCCTGTTCCTGCTGACGACGCTTGCCGCCTGGTTTTCGCCGCTGGCGCAGCGCTGGTCGCCGCGCTTTCTGCGCCGCGAACGGGTGCATGATCTTGCGCTCAAGCAGTTTCTCGCCAAGGGCCTGCATCTCACGCGTGGTCGCACCGGCGTGTTGATTTTCATGTCGGCCGAGGATCATATTGTCGAAGTGGTTGCCGACGAAGGCATCTATTCCAAAGTCCCCAACGCGCATTGGGGTGACACCACGGCCCTGCTGCTGGAGGGCATGCGGCGAAACGAACCGGTGCAGGGCTTCGTGGATGCCATCGCCCATATCGGCGCGGTGCTCGCGCTGCATTTTCCGCCGACGCTCGACAACCCCAACGAGATCGAAGACCGTCTGATCATCGTCTGATACCGCGTCTCAACGATGATAACGCGTCCATTCGGCAGAACGCGGAAAGCGCTCCTCTCGCGCCGGCCGACAGGCCGAGCTCGATCAGTCTTGCCTCTCGAGCTTTGGTATGAGCGCTACAGAAAGCCGCCAAGCTCGTCGAGAAAGCGGTCCAGCTGGTCGTGGTGCAGCCAGTGGCCGGCGTCGTCCAGCATCTGCACGCGCGCATCGGCAAAATGCGCCAGGCGACCATCGTGCGCCGGATTCGATGCTTGACTGTTGGCGCCGTACAGCAGCAGCACCGGGCACGCGATGCGCGACCAGAGGGCATGCACCTGCTCCGTCGGGGTGTCGTGCGGCCAGGGAACATTGAGGTAATTGTCGAATTTCCAGCTGCAGCTGCCGTCTTCGTTGCTCTGCACGCCGTGGATGGTGAGGTGCCGGACCTGGGCTTCCGAAAGCGAGGCATTTTCTGCCCGCATCCGCTGGTAGGCGTCTTCGATGTTGGCGTAGCGGAGCGGCTGGCGGGCGGCGGCGGCGCGCTTGGCAGCTATCCAGCTGCGCATGCCAAGGGCAAAATCCTGCTTCTGTCGCTCCGCCAGCATCTTCGGGCTGGGTCCAAGCCCTTCGATGGCCACAAGCCTTCGCACATGCTCCGGATAAAGGCCGGCATAGCGCAGGGCGATTGCGCCGCCCATCGAATGGGCGACGATACTGACCGGCTGCAGCTGCAACTGGTGCACAAGCTGGGCCATATCATAGAGATAGGTGGCCATGCCATAGTCGCCGTCCGGCGACCAGGCACTGTCGCCATGGCCGCGCCAGTCCGGTGCGATCACATGCCAGTCGGCCCGCAGTGCCTGCGCTACCCAGTCCCAGTTGCGGCAATGATCACGGCCGCCGTGCAGCAGCAGCAAGGGTGGCGCCTGGCGATTTCCCCAATCGACATAGTGCAGCCGCAGCCGCTGCGAAACATAGCTGTGCGATGTCGGACCGGTTTCGTGCATGGCGTTGTGAAGCCCGCCCGAGCAGCGCTGTCCAGCAATTTGATATGCCTCAGCCGGCCGCCATTCTGCGGTCCAGCTCGGCGTGGAAATGCCGCAGCCGCGCTTCCTGCTCGCTCCACAGCGGGCCGCGGAAGCCGCGCGAGCGGGCGCCGGCCTGGACAATGGGCAGCAGCTCCGAATCCTGATCCAGCACTTCGCCGAGCCCCGGCGGCTCGCCGAGCGCGGTGCGGACGATATCCGGCCTTGTGTCGCCGGTCATGTCCAGATCGGCAGCAAGGCCCATCCAGGCAGGAGCTGCGAGATCGGCACCTTCGATGTGACGATACAGGATGCAGGTGTCGTAGGTGAACTGGTTCGGATCCGTTGCATGCGGCACGAACCGGTGCAGGAACACAGCTTCGGGGTGGCAGCCGATCTGCACATTGGGAAACAGGCTGTAGATGGTGGAATCGCTCAGCTGGGTGTCGCTGAACTTGTCCCAGCCAAGGCCGAGCCTTGCTGCACGCTGGCGCTTGGCCTGCTGCACGGCAGCGCGGCTGTCCTGCGCCGACCCATGAAAACCAGCCGGATCGATGCCGGCGTCCTTCAGCATGATCTCGATGCCGGCGTTGACGCTCTGCTGATCGGGGAAGCGCGGTGATGGCTGGGCAAAGGGGACGAACTGCCGGCTGAAGCCGCCGGGATACAGATCGATCTGGGTGCGATCGTCCATCAGGCACTGGGTTTGCGGGTGGACAGCGTGCAGATGGTAGGTTTCGGCGAAGGCATCGACCCCGCCCTTCCAGTTGGCGCCCCAGTCCGACCGGCGGTGCTGCACAACATTCATGCTGGCGATGTCATACAGTTCCAGCTGCGGCAGGATCGGGGCAAGCCATTCCTTCAGCGGGGCGATCCCGGCATCCATCGACACGAACACCAGGCCGGCCGCTTCCTCGCAGCGCAGCGGGGTGAGGTTGTGATCGTGGCACAGCACTTCCGGCCGGAAGGTTTGGTGATCGGTAACGGCGGTATTCTGCCCGTCCAGGGCGAACTGCCAGCTGTGGAACGGGCAGGTGAACTGCGAAATGCTGCCGGTGTCGGCCAAAACCAGCCGGCTGCCGCGATGGGGGCATACGTTGTAGTGCGCCTTCAGGCTGCCATCCTCGGTGCGCACCACGATGAAGCTTTCGGGGCCAATATCGAAGCGGGCGAAATCGCCCGTTTCGCGAACGTCGGAGACGGTGCAGGCGAGCAACCAGCTGCGGGCGAACACCCTGTTCCATTCGGCCTCGGCATAGCTGCGGCTGTGGAAGCGCTCCGGCGTTGGCCGCCCGGCGCCATGGTCGATGGCGGGCGCCTTGTCGTTGAAGGGGTGCGGCGTGCCGATGTGGATGTCCCACAGATTGTGATGGTAGGTCATGATGTGTCTCCCGTCGCACCTATAAAAAGACAATCATGATTGTTTTACAAGCAGTCTTTTGCGGCAGGCGGGGCCAGGCGCTTTCGCCGCGAAGCGGCGGGGACCGGCGCTGCCGCCGCGAAGCGAAAGCGACAAGCAGGCCCGAAATCGCAGCCTTCAGCAGAAGATCGGTCATGGCCGCGCCCTCCGGCTCTTGTCGTTCATCCCGGTCGCGCACTCCAAAGGATGACAGCGGCACCGGCAAGGCACAGCGCGGCACCGAGCAGATCCCGGCGCTCGGGATGACGATGCTGCGCATCGGCTGCTGCATTCCCTGCCCTTGCCAAGTTTCCGCTGCTGGCGGAAGGTTGCACACAGCAGGAGCCGGACGATGATCAAGATAGGTGTGCTGGGAGCCGGCGGCCGCATGGGCCAGGCCATCATCGCCGAAGTGGCAACCACGCCCGACAGCTGGATCGTTGGCGGCGTGGAGCGCGCCGGGCATCCGCTGTGCGGCAGCGTGATCGGCGACGGGCTGGTGGTATGCGCGAATGCGGCACCTGTTGCACACAAGGCCGATGTGCTGATCGATTTCACCACGCCCGAAGCGCTGGAAGAGCATCTGCGCGCCGCGATGGACGGCAATGCCGCAATCCTGGTGGGAACAACCGGGCTGCAACCGCACCATCACGCGGCCATCCAAGCTGCATCGCGCAGCATTGCCGTGCTGCAGGCGGCCAACACGTCGCTTGCGGTGTCTCTGCTGGCTGTGCTGGTGGAGCGCGCCGCCGCCACGCTGGACGGCGAATGGGACATCGAAATTGCCGAAATGCACCACCGCCACAAGCTGGATGCGCCGTCTGGCACGGCACTTTATCTCGGCGATGCGGCCGCGCGCGGACGCGGCGCGACGCTGGACAGCCTGCGCCTGCCCCCGCCTGACGGCGCGTCGGCCGTGCGGAGGCCCGGCGGCATCGGCTTTGCCTCGCTGCGCGGCGGCTCGGTGGCCGGCGAACATGCGGTGATCTTCGCCGGCGAAGGCGAGCGGATCACCCTTTCGCACAGCGCCGAGGGACGGGACATTTTCGCCCGCGGAGCGGTGCGCGCGGCGCGCTGGCTGGCGGGGAAGCCGCCGGGGCACTATGCGATGGGGGATATGGTGCGGTAGCGGGTTTTGCTGTTTCGGGGATGCTGTGGGCTTCGGCCCGACCAAGGCAGCTCGCGCGTCAGGTTATCAGCACTTCGGTCGCACCGCGCGAGCCGGCGAAGGCGCGTTTCATGCCGCCGGAGTTGAAGGCGAAGCTGCAATTTCCCTCGCGATCGATGGCGATCACGCCGCCGTCGCCTCCCAGTCTGCCGACGTGCGCGATCATCGCCTGCGTGGCGTCTGCAAGCGTTGCGTTGCCATAGCGCATGCGGGCGGCGACATCGCCGGCGCCGCCGCACAGGATGAACATCTCGCCGATGCCGGTGCAGCTCAGCGCCACGGTGCCGTCAGCCCAGGTGCCGATGCCGGGCAACGGCGTGTCGCCCACACGGCCAGGGCGTTTGCCAAAAAGGCCGCCGGTGGATGTGCCGGCTGCCAGCCGGCCGGCGGTGTCGAGCGCCACAGCGCCCACGGTGCCGTGCGACAGCAGGTCCGTTTCGGCATCGATATCGGCCTGTTCCACGCCCACGGGCATGCAGAACCAGCCGGGCTCGTTGCCGATGGGGGGCAGATTCATCTCGCGGGCGAAATCGGTTGCGCCGGTGCCGGCCAGCAACACATGCGGCGTTCGCTCCATCACGGCGCGGGCAGCGCGGATCGGGCTCTGCACATTGCAGA
>JBBRKH010000201.1:0-4728 GCA_038217965.1 Sphingomonadales bacterium
GAGGCGGGCGCATTGGCTGCAGCAGTTGGAAGAACAGGCATGCCGCAAGCGTCTAGCCCGCTCCCGCACCGCCTGCCAAGCCTGTGCCAAGGGGGCAGGTGCCAAGGGGGGCATGTGCCGAGGGGGCCTGTGAAATGGAGCCTTTGGCGGGGGGCCTGTGACAGAGCGGGCCTTTGCCAATTGCCGGCGCAGCCCCTAAAGTCGCGAGAATGATGCCGCCTTCCGAGCTTCTGCCTGACAATGCGCCGCCAACGGCTCTGGTGACGGGGGGCGCCAAGCGCATCGGTGCTGCGTTCTGTCGCGCGCTTGCCGACGATGGCTGGCGGGTGCTGATCCACTGCCATCGTTCGCGCGGCGAAGCTGAGGGGCTGGCCGCCGAGCTGGCCGTGCACGCAGCGTATGCGCCGCTGGTCGTGCAGGGCGATCTTGCCAGCCCGGCGATCGGAGCCGCGTTGTTTGCAGCCGCGCCGGGCCCAGTGAGCCTGCTGATCAACAACGCATCGGCCTTTGAAGAAGACCGGTTGCAGACGTTCGACAGCGCACTGTGGGACCAGCACATGGCGGTGAACCTGCGCGCGCCGGCGCTGCTGACACAGGCCTTTGCTGCGCAATTGCCGGAGCAGGTTCGCGGGCTGGTGGTGAACATGCTGGATGCCAAGCTGAATGCGCTCAATGCGGATTTCCTCAGCTACACTGTCTCCAAGGTCGGCCTGGCCGGCTTCACGGAGCTTGCCGCCCGGGCGCTGGCGCCGCGCATCCGGGTCAACGCCATCGCGCCGGCGGTCACGCTTGTTTCGGGGCCGCAGAGCCGCGCGAATTTCGCTGCTGCACATGTGCTAAATCCGCTGGGCATCGGCGTCGACGTGGCGCATCTGGTGTCGGCGCTGCGCTACCTTGTTTCCACGCCAACGGTGACGGGGCAGACGCTGACGCTCGATGGCGGTCAACGGTTTCTGGCGCTTCCGCGCGACGTTGCCTATATGGTGCCGCAATGACGATCATTTCACTGAAAGAAGCGGCGGCAGCGCTGGCGCCGCGCACCCACAAGATCCTGCTGCAGGAGCTTGCGGTCGATGCCGACATCGGTTTCCACGACTTCGAGATCGGCACGCGGCAACGGCTGCTGGTCTGTGTCGAGGTGACGCTCGATCTGGCGCACTGGCCGCAGGCCGACACGCGCGAACAGGCCTGGAATTATGATTTCATCCGCACCGGGATTCACGTGCTGGTGAAGGACCGGCGCTTCAATCTGCAGGAAACGCTTGCCGAGGAAATCTTTGCGATGATTGCAAGCGTGCCGGGTGTGCTGGCCTTGAAGGTGAGCACCCGCAAGCCGGATGTCTATCCCGACGCGCGCGCCGTGGGGATCGAGATTTCCAGCGACTGAACCGGCGTGCCGATGGTCCGCCCGCAGCGCCCGAGACTCTGAAGCGCGGCGGCATAATCTGCCGATAGCTCGGCAGATGCGCCAAGCGGATCGGGCAGGGAGGCGGGCAATCCGCACGCCAGCGCACGCCAGCGCAGGGTCTCGGGCGCAACCGCCGTCGCCCTGTCTATCACCTCGCCGGTCGAAAGGCTGACGGCTGGCGGCGCGCCGGGCGATCGCTGCACCACCAGCGTTGCCGGCCGGCCCGATGCGGTGGCCAGGAAGAACTGGCTTTCCGACCGCCCCTCCACGGTTCCGGCGGTGTAATAGCCATCGGTCACCCCGGTTACCATCAATCCGGAATTCTCCCGCTTTGCCGCGTCCACCAGAATGGCGCGCACTGCGGTTTCCGCAGCGGCACTCCATGGCTGCATGGCGTGCGGCTGGACCAGCCGATACTGCTGCACCGCGGCGTCGCGGCTCCCCGGCACCGGCTCGGCAAAGACGATGATTGCCGCGCCCTTTGCCAGGGGCGGCCGGCCACGCGGGCCGGAAGCGCCCTGCCAGAGCCACTCCGCGCGCGCCGGCAAGACAGTGGGCGCCTTCATTGCGGCGGTCAGCTGCGCCTCGATCAGCGCCCGCACCTCGCCGGCGGGCACATCGGGGGCGGCGCGTCGGGACAGCTTTCCTGCTTTGTCCACGGTGGCGATGATCACGGCAGGGCTGGCAAGCGCCAGATCGGCCCAATCCGTCCATGACAGCGTTTTCACCGATGCCGGTGCGGCCGGCAGCGCCTGCGCATGCAAGGGCAGCATCGGCAGCATCGGCAGCAGTGCGATCGACATCAGTGCCAAAGCCGAGGCGGGGCAACAAATGGAGCGCAGCGCGCGATGCCTGTGGGGCGGGGCAGAGCAGGTCACGCAGTTGGTGTAGCGAAAACGGGTTGCGGCAGGAAGGGCCGGAGGGTATCTCGTCGCTGCAGGGTGTGTGCGGAGCAAGCACCCGGCCGGAGGGAGCGGCGGAAGCAGACCGTGCCTCGCCTTTGACCGAGCGGCTCGGGAGCGCCGCTCGAAAGCGTTTGCAGGCTGGCAAGGAGTCGGTAAGGGAAAAGTCCGAATCGGATATGACGGCAGCGTCGCATGGGAAGCGCAGAAGCGCGAAAAGCGGCGGTGCAGGGCGGAATGGGAGAAGCAGATGGTTGATGCGCGAAATCGCATCGGCCGGGTTACAGTGGCCAGAATGCAATGGCCGGTATAGGGAGTGGCAGCGCGTCTATGTCGTATCTTCAAGAAGAGAAGATGAGCTCGAGAAGGCTGTGGGCGATCATCGCGGTCGGTATCCTGCATGCGCTTCTTGGCTGGGCACTCATTTCCGGTCTGGCGGTCGAGGTGGTGAAAAGCATTACCGGTCCGCTGGAAACGGTGAATATCGAGGAACAGGCGCCACCGCCTGACGAGCCGCCGCCGCCGCCGCCGAAACTGGAAGACATTCCGCCCTATGTGCCGCCGCCGGATGTGCAGATCCAGACGGATTCCGCGCCGCCGCCGACCATCACGGTGCAGACGGCCACACCGCAGCCGCAGCCGACCTTCGTTGCGCCGGCGCCGCCGGCTCCGGTGGTGCAGGCGCCGCCGCCGGCCGCCATTCCGGGAACGCGTGCCATCCCCAACCGCCGCAACCGCGAAATTTCTCCGGACGACTATCCGGACGCTTCGCGGCGCGCCGAGGAGCAAGGCACCACGGGCATCCGGGTGACCGTGGGTGTCGACGGGCGGGTGAAGAATTGCACCGTGGTCCGCTCCAGCAGCTTTAACCGGCTGGACGAGCGGGCGTGCCAGATCGCATCCCGCCGCTGGCGCTTCACCCCCGCCACCGAGAATGGCCAGCCCGTTGAGTCGCTGTCCACGGTAAATTATGTCTGGCGGCTCGAAGAGGGGCGCTAGGATTGCACTGAAGACGATACGAAAACTTACTTTCAACCTGTTTCGACAAAAGGGACTTTTTATGGCTGAAGTTACTGTGGAGAACCCATATGGCCTGGTGGCCGCACTCGAGCAGGGCGGAATTGTCGCCCAGTTCATTTTCGGAATAATGGTTCTGATGTCCATCACCAGCTGGTTTGTCATTTTCACCAAATGGTGGGAGCAGAAGAAGTTGATGGCAGAAGCCATCGAGGTGGAGAAGAAGGTCTGGTCCGCCAGCAGCCTAAAGGAAGGCGCCTCCAAGCTGGACAAGGGTTCGGCCTTCCGCCAGCTCGCCGATGACGGGCTGCGCGCGTTCGATCACACCGAAGGCAAGCTCACCGACCAGATCGACCAGAACGAGTGGGTCACGATGACCCTCAACCGTTCGGCAGGCCTGATTTCCACCAAGCTCCAGTCCGGCCTCAGCTGGCTGGCCTCGGTCGGCGCCACTGCTCCGTTCATCGGGCTGCTCGGCACCGTGATCGGCATTTATCGCGCCCTCATCAACATCGGCATCGCCGGGCAGGCCTCGATCGACAAGGTTGCGGGCCCCGTCGGGGAAGCGCTCATCATGACTGCCGTCGGTCTCGCCGTCGCTGTGCCCGCTGTGCTCGGCTACAATTATCTTGCCGGGCGCAACAAGGCGATCATGGAAAAGCTGAACACCTTTGCCGCCGACGTGCATGGCTATCTGCTTTCGGGTGCGCGCCTGGCGCGGCCGGTTGGCGCAGCGCCGGTTGTCGCTGCCGCGCAGCCGCTCAAGAAGTAAGCCCCGAACAGTCAGAAAGGGGTTTTCCCCATGGGTATGAGTATGGGCAACGCCGACGAAGAAGGCGGCCTGATGTCGGAAATCAACACCACGCCCCTGGTGGACGTGATGCTGGTTCTCCTCATCATCTTCCTGATCACCGTGCCGGTCGTCATCCAGACCGTGCCGGTGGTGCTGGCGAAGGTGTCGAACATCCCGACCACCACCAAACCGGAAAATGTGCCGCTTTCGGTCGACGCCAACTGCGACATCTACTGGGGACTTTCAAGGCTGGATTCCACCGATCAGCTGCGCGAGAAGGGCGGCACCTATCTGTTGGCCGAGGTGGAACGGATGAAGTCGGCCGGCGCGAAGATCGAGCTTCCGGAAGTGCACATCCGGGGCGACGCCGGAACCGAATATCGCTGCGTGGGTGGCGCAATCTTCGCCATGCAGCGGGCCGGATACCAGAAAATCGCTTTCGTCTCCGAACCGGTGGCGGGCACCATCATCCGCCGCTAAGGCGCACCGAAATCGAACTTGAAAGTCCAGACTCATGGGAATGTCACTTGGCGGTAGCGGCGGCGAAGAGAAGCCGATGGGCGAAATGAACACGACGCCCCTCATCGACGTCATGCTCGTGCTGCTTA
>JBBRKH010000202.1:0-4726 GCA_038217965.1 Sphingomonadales bacterium
ATGCGTTCGCGCGACAGCGTCATCAGATCATTTGCCCGCGCGGCGCAGGCCGCAAGGCCGAGTGGCTCCAGCTTGTCCGAAAAGCGGGCCGAAAAGCGGAAGAAGCGCAGGATGCGCAGATGATCCTCGGCAATACGCTGCAGTGGATCGCCGATGAAGCGCAAGGTGCGGTTGGCTAGGTCTGTTTCGCCGTCGAAGAAATCCGCCACGCTTCCGGTGGCCGGATCGGCATACAGGGCGTTGATGGTGAAATCCCGCCGCGCGGCATCTTTGCGCCAGTCGTCCGTGAAGGCAACGGTCGCGTGCCGGCCGAATGTTTCCACATCACGCCGCAAGGTGGTGATTTCATAGCGGTCCGCGTGGGTGACGGCGGTGATCGTGCCGTGTTGCAATCCGGTCGGGATCGCCTTGATTCCGGCGTTCTCCAGGCGCGCAAGCACCGCATCGGGGGGCAGCTTCGTGGCAAGATCGATATCTGCCACGGGCACGCGCAACAGCCAGTCGCGCACCGCGCCGCCCACCAGCCGGGTGGCACCGGCATTTCCGTCCAGCGTGGCGAGCAATGCCGGCAATCCCGGCCGCTGCAGCCACAGATCAGGGTTCAGGTGCATCAGCAGGCCTTACAGGCGCAATGGCCGATCCGCCATGCCAGGCGATGCGCCGATGCCAGCGAAACTGTGGCAACGAGAAACCAGCAATGAAAAAGGGCCGCGCCGTTGCCGGCGCGGCCCGATTTCAGATCCTGCGCAAAAACGGCGTCAGGCAGTGGCAGCGGCGCGGCGGCGCATGGCGCCACCAACGAGACCGAAGCCGGCAATCATCATGCCCCAGGTGGCGGGCTCGGGAATCACGCCGCCGACGAGCTGCACGCCGAAACCGGCCGGGCAACCGCCAGCGCAATCGCCGTAGATGTCGAACGAGTAGCTGCCCGCGCCCAGCGTGATGCGCACGCGGCTATAAGCTGTGTCGAGCCAGCTGGTGCCGAAAAAATCTGTAACCGAGAGGTCGCCATCGGTACTGAAGGCTGTGGTGCCGACAAGCGATGCGTCGACGCTGTTCAGAATCCGGTACACGTCACCTTCATTGAATGCATCGGTCACCAGAAAGTCAGCCGATTGCGTCAACGTGAATGTCCATGGCGAATTGTTGCTGGCGCTGTTTGCTGCGCCGACCTCATCATACTGCCAACCTGAATTCAGAACAAGCACGGCAGCTTGCGCGGGCATGGCCGCTCCGGCAAGCAACGCCGCCAAAATTGCAAATTTCATCATGTTGATCTCCAAAAGCCGAATGGTTGTTGCAACTGCATCCGTGAACCCACGGAACCCCCCGAGGCCGATTCCGACCCCCCACTGGTTACCTTTGGCCCACCATGGATTCGTGCCAATTTGACGCAGCATTGTAAAGCGATTTTACATTGCAGTTCAGTTACGTGCTTTCAGCATGCCGGACAGATTGACAAGCAGCGCCGCGGTCGCCCCCCAGATCATGCGCCCTTCATGCTCGATCGCATAGAAACGGCGCATCCGGCCGCGCCATAGTGCCTCGCGCAGGTGGTGGTTGGCCGGATCGAGTGCAAACGCCAGCGGCAGTTCGAAAACGTCGGCCACCTCATGCGGCGAAAGCAGGAAGGAAAGATCTGCCGGAATCACGCCGACAATGGGGGAAATGGAATAGCCGGTGCCGGTCTGATACGCGTCGCACTGGCCCAGCACTTCCACGTGGATGGGATCCAGGCCGATTTCCTCGTGCGCCTCGCGCAGTGCGGCGGCCACCGGCCCGGCATCGGTTGCATCGATGCGTCCGCCGGGAAATGCCACCTGCCCGGCGTGCGTCCGCAGATGCGATGTGCGCGTCGTCAGCAGCAATCCAGGCTCTGCCCGCTGCACGATCGGCACCAGCACGGCCGCCGGTGTCAGCGGCGTGTCGTGCCGGGCACCCGATCCGTTGGCGCCGAAATCCCAGTCCCCGCCCACCACTGGCGTCGGTGCTGCCGCCAGACCCATCCGCAGCGCATCAATCAGCGAAGGCAAAAAACCGGCCCCCGCTCCACAGTCCGGGCGGCGCATCCGCTTCGGCCAGCGCCCAATCGGCGAGCTGATAGAAAACCGGCCGGTTGATCAGTGCCTCCATGCCGCCGCGAACCGCAAGATAGGGCCTCGGCGTGCCATCTTCGGCGGTTGCCACCCGCAGCGGATTTCCCGGCCCCGCGATCACCACATCGTCGGTCAGCAACCGGAAGCTGAGCGTGCGGCCCGCGCCGCTGCCCTCGCTGGCGCATTCCACCGCCAGGAATGCCGCATCATCCACCGCAATCGAGAGGCGTTCGTGCGGCGTGACGAGCACATGGCTGCCGTCTGCCTCGCGCCGCAGCACGCTCGAAAACAGCTTGACCAGCGCCGGCCGTCCGATCGGTGTGCCGCCATGAAACCAGGTGCCATCGGCGGCGATCCGCATGTCGCTGTTGCCGCAATGCGCCGGGTTCCACGTCTCCACCGGTGGCAGCCGCTTGTCTGCCACCGCCTGCGCAATCTCGGCAAGCGAGGCGCGTGCCAGGTCTATCGGCTCGGGCCGGATAGGGGCAGCGGTGCCGGTCATTCTGCTGAATTCAGCCATCCTGTCGACTTAGGCGGCAGCAACGGCAAGCTCAAGCGGCCCTGTTGGCGCAAGGAGTGGCGCAGCCGGCGGCCGCACTGACCCGCGCTTCCGCATCGAAAAGACCAGGCTGTGTGCTGCGCAACAGCAAGCGTGCAGGATCCACAGGCCCCGGCAACCGCCAGCGCCCGGTCGCCGTCGCGGAAAAGCCGAAGCGGCCATAATAGGGCTCGTCGCCGATCAGCATGGCGCTCTGCCCAAGCGCATCGAGCCGACCGGTCGCGCGCTGCATCAGCACCAGCCCGATGCCCTCCCCCCGCCGGTCCGGGTGGCTCACCAGCGGCCCGAGCAGTGCCAGATCCCGGATGCATCCATCCAGCCGCCGCCAGTGCAGCCGAAAGCACTGCACCGCCCCCACCAGCTGCTCGCCATCCAGCACCACAAAGCTCGCTGTATCGATCCGGCTGGCGCCTTCGCGCAGCAGGGACGCGGTGCGCTGCCGACGCGCCGGCCCGAAACAGCGCTCGAGCAGGGCAGCCACGGCATCATCGTGGGCTTGCAGAAGGGGCAGGATATCCATGACGCTCTCCAAAGCGGGCAAATGCGAAATCTTCGTGAACGCGGCAGCAGGTGCCGGTCGCAGGCGAACCGTCAGCCGCGTCGGAGAGCCAAATGGAGAGTTTTTCCAGGCATGGTGCAGCGTCTATAGCCGAGACCGGATGGCCGGGAAAGGGCGACGCGCATGATCCTCCACGACATGGAAAAGGCGCCCAATCCACGCCGTGTGCGCATGTTCCTTGCTGAAAAGGGAATTGCCATCGAGCGCAACGAGATCAACATCCAGACCGGCGAAAATCTGCAACCCGCCTATCTTGCAATCAACCCGCGCGGCGTGGTGCCCACCCTTGTTCTCCATGACGGCAGCATCCTTGACGAATCGATCGCCATCTGTCGCTATTTCGAAGCCCTGCAGCCGGAGCCCAACCTGTTCGGTCGAACGCCGCTCGAGCTGGCGCAGATAGAAAGTTGGCAGCGGCGCATGGAATTCGAAGGCATGTTCAACATTGCAGCCGCGTTCCGCAACACCCAGCCCGCATATGCCGATCGCGCATCGCCCGGCGCTGGCCCCGCCACGGCACAGATTCCTGCTCTCGTCGAGCGCGGCCAAACGATGAGCCGGCACTGGCTGGACGGGCTGGAACGGCGCCTCGCGCAGAGCCCGTTCGTCGCCGGCGATCGCTTCACCGTCGCCGACATCACAGCCTTTATCTGTGTCGATTTCGCAAAATGGATCGGCCTGAGGGCGGGCGACGCGCACCCCGCATTGCAGGCATGGTATGCCGGCATCAGAGGCCGGCCCAGCGCTTCTGCCTGAAGGCGCTGCTGCCTAAAGGTCAGGGGCGTCCGGACGCCCGTTCACCCAGCGCGCGCCATGCTCTTCGGCCAGCCGCGCCACCTCCGGTGCTTCTAATATCCGCTCGAATCGAACGCGATCGGTGCCCTCGTCCTTCAGCCGCCAATCCAGATAATGGTTGGGGGTGCGAAACAGCACTTCCTGCGGCAGGGTTTCCATTTCGGCGCCAAACAGCACCGCTTCGCCAATGACCCGGTCCCCGAGCCACACCAGCGCGCGCCGGTTGGTGAGCATATACCGCGCCCGCGCCTTGGCACTGCTGCGCAACCACACCGGCAGCGCAATGATGGTGACCATTCCCGCCATCATGGCCAGGATCAGCGGCAACGCCGATTGCGTCGGCTGCCCGGCAAAGGGCGAACCATCGAGGTGTGGGCGGATCAATTCCAGCGCCAGCCAGCTGAGCAACCCGAGCAGAGTGAGGAAGGCCAGAAAGCCGAACGCGCGGCCAAGCCCGCCGCTCGGCTGGCCCTCCCACAGGATCGTCTCGCTTTCGCCAGGCTTCACCGGGCGATAGCTTATCGTTCGCGTTCGCCCCGGCCCGGTGGCCGCTGCCTCACCAGCCGATGCCATTTCCTGCGTCAGCGCTCGACCGTCAGCGCAATTCCCATGCCGCCGCCGATACACAGCGTCGCCAGGCCCTTCTTCGCATCACGCCGCACCATTTCATGCACCAGCGTCACCAGAATGCGCGCGCCCGACGCACCGATCGGGTGG
>JBBRKH010000203.1:0-4721 GCA_038217965.1 Sphingomonadales bacterium
GCCTCCTTTGCCAACCGCGCCAAGCGGCCCGATGTCGATTGGGAAGGCCATCCGCGCATCGTGCCGATCGATTCGGTCGGCGGGCTCTACATCGCGCGACAGGATGCTGATCCGCGCGGCTACACTGTTTATGGCGCCGACCATGAGGTCGCCGGCACGGTCACCGATCTGTGGGTGGACCGTGCCGACCGGCTGATCCGCTACCTGCAGGTGGAGCTGGCGGGCGGACGCTCGATCACCATGCCGTTCAATGTGTGCATCGTGGTGCCAAGACGCCAGGCGGTGAATTGCGATGCGATAACGGCCGCGCAATTTGCCGATGCGCCGGCGACCGACAGCAACCAGCTCATCACCTTGTATGAAGAGGAGCGGGTGCAGGCCTATTTCGGCGGCGGCTATCTTTATGCCACGCCCGAGCGCGCGGAGCCCAAGTGGTGAGTGGAGGCTACGAGAATGAGCCCATCCGTGGTCTGCCCGGCCGGCTTCCGAAGGGCGAGCGCATCCTCTGGCAGGGCGCGCCGGATTGGAAGCGGCTGGCGCTGACGGCATTTCACGTGCGCGGCGTGGGGCTGTATTTCCTCGCGCTGGCGGTCTGGGCGATGGTCGCCGGCACCGGCGCTTCGGGCATTTTCACAACATTCGTGGCCGGCTGCATCTGCATTGGCCTGCTCTATCTGTTTGCATGGCTGGTGGCGCGGTCGACCGTCTACACGCTGACCAACCGGCGCGTCGTGCTGCGGATGGGTGTGGCTTTGCCCAAGTGCATCAACATTCCGCACACGATCATTGCCAACGCTGCGGTAAAGCAGCTTGGCGATGGCAGCGCCGACATTCCCCTGCAGCTGACCGGGCCGGACCGGATGGGCTATCTGATGCTGTGGCCACATGCCCGGCCGTGGAAGGTGGCAAACGCCGAGCCGATGCTGCGCGCCGTGCCGGATGGCGATGCGGTGGCGGCAAAGCTGGCGCGGGCGCTGGCCGAAGCGGTACCGGAAGGTCGGCGGACGCCGCTCGTTGCTTCGGGTGATGCCGGAATCGCGAGCGGGGAGGCTGCAATCGCATGAGCGATCATGCCGACATGGCCTTTCCGCGCGGCGCGCTGATTGCAGCGGCGGCGCTGGTCGGCTTTTCCTTGCTGGTGACAGCGGCGGTGCGGGTGGGCTGGCTGCAGCCGATGCCGAGTGCGCACAGCGTGCGTGCCGAGACGCGGGTGCAACCGGTTGCCAGCCGCGACTTGCAGTTTTTCGACCGCCAGGACGGCGCAGTGGTGATCCAGGAACCGGGCGGCGAAGTGATCCGCATCATCGAGTCGGGCACCAAGGACGGCTTCGTCCGCGGGGTGATGCGCGGGCTCGCACGCGAGCGGCAAATGAACGACGTCGGCGAAGCGCCGCCCTTCCGGCTGACGCGGTGGGCCGACGGCAGCCTGTCGCTCACGGATACAGCGACCGGGCGGGTGATCGAGCTGGGGTCATTTGGCCCCAGCAACCGCGCGACCTTCGACACGCTGTTGCCCGAGACGGCGAAGTGATGCGCGGCTCGGTTTTCTGGCGCCGCACGCTCGATGTGGGCTGCGAGATCGAAATCGATCACAGCGCGGAAAATCTGGGCGCCCATCTGACACTGGACGGCAATCCGGATATCGGCCCAGGCGACCGGGTGCGGGTGTATGGCGCGCCGATCGACGTGCGCTTTGGCGATCATTTCACCGTACGCCGGCGTGCGGTGATCGAGCGGGCCACCTGGCCCTTGCAATTGTGGACCAAGCTGACAGGGCATTTCGAGATGGCGGAGCTCTACGATCTGAGCTTCACCTCGGACAGACTATCGGACAGACTATCGGGGAGAGCATCATGAATGTGCATGCACCAGTGCGGGCCAAGGCGCGGTCTTCGGACGCTTCGATGGATATCGCGCGGGCCGATACGGTTCTGTCGCCGCGCTTCTACACGACCGATTTCGCCGCAATGGACCGCATCGACATAACGCCGGTGCGGCGCGAATGGGACTCGCTGATCGCCGAAATGCTGGCCGACCCGAACAAGCGGCACTTCAAGCGCACGCCGGAATTCGACAGCGTCATCGAAAATTTGCCCGACGATCTGAAGCCGGAGTTCATCGACTTTCTGGTCAGCTCTCTGACATCGGAATTCTCCGGCTGCATCCTCTATGCGGAAATCGCAAAGCGGGTGAAGAATCCGGACATCAAGCAGCTGTTCAAGCTGCTCAGCCGCGACGAAAGCCGCCACGCCGGCTTTTTGAACGACACGCTGAAAGATGCCGGCATCGGGGTCGACCTGAGCTATCTGACGAAGGCGAAGAAATACACCTACTTCCGCCCCAAGTTCATCTTTTACGCCGTCTATCTCTCTGAAAAGATCGGCTATGCGCGTTACATCGCCATCTACCGCCATCTGGCGCAGCATCCCGAAAAGCGCTTTCACCCGATCTTCAAATGGTTCGAGCAATGGTGCAACGACGAGTTTCGCCACGGCGAGGCGTTCGCGCTGCTCATCCGCAGCGATCCCAAGCTGCTGGAGGGCCACAACAGGCTGTGGATCCGCTTCTTCCTGCTCTCGGTCTACGCCACGATGTATGTCCGCGATCATGGCCGCCCGGCGTTTCATGCAGCGCTTGGTGTCGATCCGACCGAATATGATTATCGCGTTTTCACCATCTGCTCGGACATCTCGAAGCAGGTTTTCCCGTTCACGCTGGACAGTGACAACCCGGCCTTCCGCGCCGGGATGGCACGAATGCTGGAAGCCAGCAACGGCATCGCCCGGGCCAGGGAGCAGGGCGGCCTGCTGGGCACCTGCAAGCGGATCGGCTGCATGGCAAAGGCAGCCGCAGCGTTCGTGCGCATGTACACGCTTCCCGTGCAGAGCAACGCCATTCCCGCCGATGTGCGGCTTGTGCCGACCTGGTAGCAGATGCCCACCTGGCTCCCACCCCTGCTGATTGCAACGATCGCCTGGTTCGTCAGCACCGGCGCGATCCTCTGGCTCAACCGGCGGCCGGCCGAAACCCATCCGGCAACCATGGTGGGCGCGACGGTGGTGTCCGGCTTCGCGTTCGCCGCCGTGCTCATCAGCGCGCAATACGACACCGCTGCAGCCGTATACATCGCCTTCTTCGCGGCCCTCGCCCTCTGGGGCTGGCACGAAATAAGCTTTCTGATGGGGTTCGTCACCGGCCCGCGGCGCAGCGCGTGCCCCGCAGGCGTGACTGGGTGGCGCAGGTTCCGCTTTGCGACCGCCACCCTCATCCACCACGAAATTGCTCTCGCGCTGACCGCGGCACTGCTCATCATCGTTACCTGGAGCCAGCCCAACCCGGTTGCCGGCTTCACGTTCCTGCTGTTGTTCGTGATGCGGCTTTCCACCAAGTTCAACATCTTCCTCGGCGTGCCGCACCTGGCGGACGACATGATGCCGCCGCACCTTGCCTACCTGAAGAGCTATTTCCGCAAGGGCCGCATCAACGCGCTGATGCCGGTGTCGGCTGCCTGTTCGGTGCTGCTCGCCCTGTATCTCGCCCAAGGCGCGGCAAATGCGCCGGTTGGCAGCGGCGAGGCGGTTGGCTATGCACTGCTTTTTTCGCTGGCAGTGCTGGCGATGCTCGAACATGTTTTCTTGATGGTGCCCTTCCGCGATCCCGCATTGTGGAGCTGGGCGCTTCCGAAAAACCAACAAGGAACACTGAAGGGGAGTGCTGATGGATTATGATGCCCTGTGCGAAGTGCAACTGGATGGCCTTCGCGCCGCCGGCAACTATCGCGTGTTTGCGGAACTGGAGCGAAAACGCGGCCAATATCCCAATGCGCTGCGGCACACCGATGATGGCGTCCAGCAGGTTACCGTCTGGTGCTCCAACGATTACCTCGGCATGGGGCAGCACCCTGATGTGATCGGCGCTATGCACGCCGCACTCGACGAGCACGGCGCCGGCGCTGGCGGCACCCGCAACATTTCCGGCACCAACCACCAGCACGTGCTGCTGGAGCGCGAGCTCGCCGACCTGCACGGCAAGGACGCCGCCCTGCTGTTCACCAGCGGATACGTCTCCAACTGGGCCGCTCTCGGCACGCTCGCTGGCCGACTGCCCAATTGTGTCGTCCTGTCGGACGCCGGCAATCACGCGTCGATGATCGAAGGCATCCGCCAGAGCAAGGCCGAACGCCATGTGTTCGAGCACAACAGCCCGGAAGACCTCGACCGCAAGCTGAGCAAGCTCGACCCGTCCCGCCCCAAGCTCGTCGCCTTCGAAAGCGTCTATTCGATGGACGGCGACATCGCCCCCATCGCCGAGCTGTGCGAAGTCGCCGAACGGCACGGCGCCATGACCTACCTCGACGAAGTGCACGCCGTCGGCCTCTACGGCCCGCGCGGTGGCGGCATCGCCGAGCGTGAAGGCCTGATGCACCGCCTCACCGTCATCGAAGGAACGCTGGGCAAGGCGTTCGGGGTGGTTGGCGGCTATATCGCCGCGTCTGCCTCCATCTGCGATTTTGTGCGCAGCTTTGCGTCGGGCTTCATCTTCACCACCGCCCTGCCGCCAGCCATTGCCGCCGGCGCGACCGCCAGCGTGAAGCATCTGAAGCAAAGCAATGTCGAACGGATCGCCCACCAGGAGCGAGTCGCCAAGGTCCGCCGCCGCCTTGCCGCCGTCGGCATTCCCATGCTGGACAATGCCAGCCAGATCAGGCTGTGCACACCATC
>JBBRKH010000204.1:0-4718 GCA_038217965.1 Sphingomonadales bacterium
TGGCCCGATGCCATTGGAACCGTTTGCCCCCGCGCGGGTTCCGTCGCAACGCTTGAGCAAAGGCGCGCGAGCCTGCATAAGGCCGAAGACCATGTTCCCCTGGACAGACGTAGCGATCATCATCGGGCTCATTGCCCTGAACGGCTTCTTTGCGGGTGCGGAGCTGGCGATCGTCTCCGCACGGAAGCCGCGGCTGCAGGTCATGGAGCGCGCGCGGGTGCCCGGTGCCGCCACGGCGCTCGCGCTGCAGGCCGATCAGGGGCGTTTCCTTTCGGCCGTGCAGATCGGCATCACGCTGGTTGGCGTTGCCAATGGGGCGTTTTCCGGTGCCAGCCTGGCCGGACCGGCCGGGCAATGGCTGGCCGGTCTCGGCTTTCCGGCGCGCTATGCCGACGAAGCCGGCTTTGCGCTGGTGATCGTGCTCGTCACCTATTTCTCGCTGATCATCGGCGAGCTGGTGCCAAAGCAGCTGGCGCTACGCTCGCCCGAGCGGATTGCGGTCGTTGTCGCGCCCGTCATGGTGGTCGTCACCAGGATCACCGGGCCGTTCGTGTCCCTGCTCGATGCCTCGTCGCATTTCGTGTTTCGCATGCTGCGGCTCGAGCGCGACGGCGACCACAGCGTGACCGAAGAAGAGCTGCTGCATGTGGTGGCGGAGGCGGAAAGCGCCGGCATCATCGAAGGCCGGGAGCGCGAACTGATCGCCGGCATCATGCGGCTGGCTGACCGGCAGGTGCGCGGGGTGATGACCCCGCGGCCCGAAGTCGACTGGATAGACATCGCGGCATCGCCCGAGGCGGTCCGCGCCAAGCTGATTGCCACGCCACACACCCGCATTGCCGTGGCCGAAGGCTCGATCGACCGCATCGTCGGCGTTCTGCAGGCGCGCGATGCGCTTGCAGCACTGCTGGAAGGGCGCGAGCTCGATCTGCACGCCCTGGTGCGGAAGGCGCCGGTGCTGCCCGATGTCGCCGATGCAACAGTGGCGCTGGCAGCCCTGCGCGACAGCAGCGTGCCGATGGCAATCGTGGTGGACGAATACGGCCATTTCGAAGGGGTGGTGACCCCGGCCGACCTGCTCAGCACGATTGCCGGCGAATTCCGATCGGACATGGACGATGAGCACGACCCGGCCTTTGTGGAGCGGGCCGATGGCAGCTGGCTGGTTTCGGGCAGCCTGGCGGCAGACGAGCTTTCCGGCCTGCTGGGCTTTCCGCTGGACGAAGAGCGCGATTTCCAGACCGTGGCGGGATTTGCCCTGGCGGAGCTTGAGCATATTCCCGGAACCGGCGAAAGCTTCGAGGCGCATGGCTTCCGCTTCGAAGTGGTCGACATGGACGGCCGCAAGATAGACAAGCTGCTGGTGATGAGGGTGGAGGCGCAATGAAACGCTTGATGTGGATCCTGCTGGGAATCGGGGCGCTGGTGTGGACATCGATCGCCTGGCTGCTGCACAGCCTTGCGGGATCGGGCGAGGCGGCGGTGCTCGGCATCTCCCGGATGCTGCAGGTGGATCCCACCAGCACGATCTGGCTGGCAGACATATTGGGCGCCATAGGCGGCCCAACGCAGGTGCTGGTGTGGATCGGCTGGGCCATTGGCATGGCAGCGCTGGGCCTCGTCGGCTGGTTCGGCTCACGCGTGGCGCACGAGGCCGAAACCGCGTCGCGAAGCATTGCCGAAAGCCGCGCACCGCTGGTGGAGGGAGAAATTCGCGAGCGCAGCGTGAGCACTGCCCCGCCAGCACCACCAGAGCGGCCGTTTGACGGTTGAGCTGGCCTGACTTCGGCAGATCAAACAGTGTCAGACACAATCGTCATCCGAGCGAAAGCTGGGACCTCGCGAGCTTCGCTGAGACACCACATCTGATCCCACCCGGCACCCGCTACCGGAACGGCGGCTCGTCAAATGCGCGGAGCTTGCGGCTGTGCAGGCGGCCGCCTTCGTCGCGCATCAGCCCGATGGCGGAGATGCCGATCTGCAGATGTTCGGAGATGGCGCCTTCGTAGAAGCGGTTGGCTTGGCCCGGCAGCTTGATTTCACCGTGCAGGGGTTTGTCGCTGACGCAGAGCAGCGTGCCGTACGGCACGCGGAAGCGGTAGCCCTGCGCGGCGATCGTGGCGCTTTCCATGTCCACCGCGACAGCGCGGGACTGGTTGAAGCGTTTGGAGGACAGGCCGAAGCGCAGCTCCCAGTTGCGGTCGTCGGTGGTAACGACGGTGCCGGTTCGCAGGCGTGGCTTCAATGCTTCAGCATCCAGCCCGGTCACCAGGCTGGCGGCGCGTTGCAGCGCCTGCTGCACTTCGGCAATGGCGGGGATCGGCACTTCGGGTGGCAGCATGTCGTCCAGCACATGATCGTCGCGCAGATAGGCGTGGGCGAGCACATAGTCGCCGATCGACTGGCTGGGGCGCAGGCCGCCGCAATGGCCGATCATCAGCCAGGCCTGCGGCCGCAGAACGGCGAGGTGATCGGTGATGGTTTTCGCGTTGCTGGGGCCAACTCCGATGTTGACAAGGGTGATGCCTTGCCCGTTCGGCGCCATCAGATGATAGGCCGGCATCTGGAACTTGCGCCAGGTGCCGTCGCCCTGCGCGGCTTGCGCGGTTGCGGCGCTGCCAGAGAGCAGCACACCGTCTGGTGCGCTGAGTGCCGTGTAGGGCGTGTCCGGCTTTTGCAGCTCCTTGCAGGCCCAGCGGACGAATTCGTCGACATAGCGGATATAGTTGGTGAAAAGGATGTGGTTCTGCGTGTGGTGCGCCGGGGCGCCGGTGTAGTGCTTCAGGCGGGCGAGGGAAAAATCGACGCGCGGGGCATCGAACAGCGCGAGCGGCCGGGGGGTGTGTTCCTCCTGCAGCCACAGGCCATCGGGAAGTTCATCGCCGATATGCTTCAGCTCGGTGGTGGGGAAATGCCGCGCGAGCATTCTGGCGGCGGTGGCATCCAGCGTCAGATCTTCGGCGCCGTCCAGCACATAGGGAAAAGGTATCTCGACCGACGACGCGCGCACGGAGAAGTTCGCGCCATAGTCGGCCGCCAGCAGCTCGATCTGCTCCACGAGGTAGCGGCGGAACTGGCCGGGCTGGGTGATCGTGACGGCATAGTCGCCGGCTGCCACGAGCCGCGCGTAGGCGCGCGAAAGGCGCGGCGCAGCGGTTTCGGGATGCCAGCTCAGCGCCAGCTCGGGATAGGCGAACAGGCCGGCGGCGCGGTCTGTCGCAGCCGGCGGCGGGCCGCCGGCGACAAAGGCCTTCAGCGCCGAGCGCAGCGCCTCGACGGAAGCGGTGTGAAGCCGGGCCAACTGGTCGACAAGATCATGCGCATGGGAAGACATGCAGCAGCAATGGCAGGCGCCCGCTACAATTTCCAGCGCGGTTGCTGAATGCGGTGTCAGATTGCGTGCCTGATTGTCTGATTGTGGACATTGTTTCGAAGGACGGCGGTTGGTGGCTCTAATAGCACTGCCAGGGCGGGGAGGTTGGCCGAGCCACCTCTCAGCCGGTTCGGCGGACGCAGCGGAAGCCGAGATGGCTCATCGAACTGTCGACGGTCTGCGCGTGGCGGGCGGCGGGTCGATAGCGGCGACAATAGTCCGGCGTGCAGAGGTGCGAGCCGCCTTTCAACACCTTGCGCGGGATGCGGATCTGCGGCTGCCGAGGATCAAAGCTGCCTACCATGGCGGCGCCGCGCGGATCGGAGGGGGCGCAGCAGGGCTTGGCGGGATTCGCGCTTTCATGCTTTGCGGAATACCAGTCCTGCGTCCATTCCCAGACATTGCCGATCATGTCGGAAAGGCCGTAGCCGTTGGGCGGGAAGCTGCCGACCGGCGAGGTGCGGGCAAATCCGTCGGCCAGGCTGTTGCGATGCGGGAACTGGCCCTGGAAGGTGTTGGCCATGTGCTTGCCCTGCGGTACAAACTCATTTCCCCAAGCATATTCCTGGCCGCTTCTGCCACCCCAGCCGGCGAATTCCCACTCCGCCTCGGTTGGCAGCGATTTGCCGGCCCAGGCGGCATAGGCCTCTGCATCCACGAACGCGATGTGGACGACCGGATGGTCTTCAAGCCCGGCGAGCGTGCTTTCCGGGCCGAGCGGGTGCCGCCAATCGGCGCCAAACGTCCATGACCACCAGCGGCTCCAGTCGCCCAGTGGCACCGGGGCTGGCGGCGGCGTGAACACGAGCGAGGCAGCATGCAGCATGTCTGGCAGGGCGCCGGGATAGTCTTCGGCGCGTGGCGGGATTTCAGCGAAGGTGACATGCCCGGTAGCGGCGATGAATTCGGCGAACTGACGGTTGGTGACGGGCGCTTGATCGATCCAGAAACCGCTGACTGTCACGTCATGCGCCGGCGCTTCCTCCGGATAATGCTGATCCGAGCCCATGCGAAACCGGCCAGCTTCGATCCGGATCATGCTGTTTTCTGACTGCCCATGCTGCATTGAAACGCCTTTTGCCGGCATGATCAATACACCCAATGGATGCGGGTGAGGAGGGTATCGATGACCCCGCGGTTATCATCTTTATCGAGCCAGACCCGGCCCCAGAAGGCCCCGAATTTCCAGCGCGTTGTTGCCCACCAGTTAATGCCCGAATCTGTGCGACGGACGCGACCCCCTTCGATCTCGCCGCCATTGAGCTCGACATCCGCATAGCGCGAGACAAGTTCGGGTGCGCCCCAGCTATGCTGCGGGATGATGCGGCGGGCATCCCCCGGGCGC
>JBBRKH010000205.1:0-4651 GCA_038217965.1 Sphingomonadales bacterium
CGAATACGGCGGCCCCGCCTTCTATACCGGCGCGACGCTCGTCCCGGTGGACGGCGACGACGGGAGGGTCTGCCCGGCGGCGCTCCAAGACGCGCTCGCGGGCATCGGCGACATCCCGCCCGGCAGCGTCCTCAATCTGACGAACGCCACGGAGGCGGGCACGGTCTACACGCCGGCCGAAGTGGCGGCACTCGCCGGTTGGGCGCACGCGCGCGGTCTGCATGTGCACATGGATGGCGCGCGCTTTGCCAATGCGGTCGCGCATCTGGGCTGCCATCCGGCCGACATCGCCGCCCGCGCCGGTGTCGACCTGCTGTCGTTCGGCTGCATCAAGAACGGCGGCATGTCGGCCGAAGCCTTGCTGGTGTTCGATCCGCAGCTTGCAGCAACGATTCCCGTCCGCCGCAAGCGCGCCGGCATGATGCCCTCGAAGGGCCGTTTCGCAGCGGCACAGCTGCTTGCCATGATCGAAAACGGCATCTGGCTGGAGAATGCCCGCGCTGCCAATGCGGGGGCGCGGGCGCTGGCCAGCCTCGCGGTGACGCGCCTGCTGCACCCGGTGGAATCCAACGAGCTGTTCATCCGCCTGACGCATGCCGAGCGCGAAGTCCTGCGGAGCGGCGGCTTTGCCTTCTATGACTGGGAGCAGGATGGGCCCGATGCCGCGCGCCTCGTTGTTCGCTGGGATCAGCCACAAACAGCAATTGCGGCGCTGGCAGATGCACTCGGCCGGCTGGCGTGAGCCCGAAATCGGTCTTTCAGTTTGGCGCCGTGTGCTGCATCTGGGGAACCACCTGGCTCGTTATCCGCTACCAGCTTGGCACCGTGGATCCCAGCTGGTCGATCGCCTATCGGTTTGCCGTGGGTGGCCTGGCATTGCTGGCCTGGTGTGCCGTTCGCGGCGAGACGCTCAGAATTCCGCGTCGCGGCTGGGGGTTCGTGCTGCTCCTGGCGGCGCTGCAGTTCGTGCTGAATTTCAATTTTGTCTATCGCGCCGAGCTGTTCGTTCCGTCTGGTCTGGTGGCGGTCGCCTTTGCGCTGCTGATGGTGCCCAATGCGATCTTTGCGAAAATCATGCTCGACCGCTCGATCACCCGGCGGTTTGCGCTGGGCAGTCTGCTCGGCATCGTTGGCGTCGGCATGCTGTTTGCCCACCAGTTCAGCCTTCCCGGTGACCGGGCGGCCGTGGCGCTGGGCCTTTCTCTCACCTTTGCCGGAATCCTTTGCGCATCGTTTTCCAATGTCATGCAGGCAACGCCGCTGGGTCGAGAACTGCCTTCGCTCGGCGCACTTGCCTGGGCCATGCTGATCGGTGCTGCAATCAATGCTGCAATCGCATCGGTGGTGGCCGGCCCGCCCACGTGGGACTGGCGGCCGGAGTATGCTGCCGGGGTGCTCATGCTTGGCATCGTCGCAAGCGCTCTCGCATTCGGCCTCTATTTCGATCTCGTGCGGACGATCGGGCCGGCGGAGGCGGCATGGACAGGCATCCCCATTCCCATCATCGCGATGGCGCTTTCCACCGTTTTCGAAGATTATCGCTGGTCAGCGCTGGCCATTGCCGGAACGGTGGTTGCGATGATCGGGCTGGTGATTGCGCTGCGAACGCCGAAACCTGTGTCAGCAGCTGATGTGCCCGAGCCACGGCGTTTGCGGCAGGCCGAAGGGTAGGGCGCTATAGCCCGTTCCAGTCGGACTGCTTCATTTTGCGGTCCAGCTGTTTGGTTTCATCGTCCGGCGGCGGCGCCTTGGCGTCTGGATGATCGAACTCGCTCAGAAAGCGTTTCATTTCGCTGCGCTCGCCATATCGGGTGACCCACAGCAACAGGAAACAGAAGTTGAAGGCAGCGGAGCTCAGGATTGCCAGCTCCACGGCACCAATGCCGGCCGAAAGGCCAATGCCGATGGCAAGCAGGATGAACAGCAGGTCGCCCGAGCTTTTCAGCGTGTTGCGGTAGCGCGCGGCGCCGGCGATGCCCGCGAGCGAAAAGGCGAGCGCCAGGGAATGCTGCACGATGACGACGATGCTGGTGACGATGAGCGGCAGAACGACGATCGTGTCGACCAGCGACTGATCATATTCATGCGGGTTGCGGATGGTCATGTACACCCAGCTGACCGGCAGCGATGCCAGCAGCGCGCCGATGATGGCAGCACCCAGCCAGATCAGGCTGCCGATGAAAGAGGGCATGCTGGCCAACGGGCTTGCCACCTGCGCCAGTTGCGGAATGCCGTCGGCGAGCGGCGCGAGATCCCCTGACTGCGCGAGCAAGGCCTGCACGCGACCGATCGGCAGGCTGTCCTGCAGAGGCGGATAAAGCCACAGCACAATCAGCAGGATGGCAGCAAGGATGCCATAGTAGAGAACGAGCTTCATCAGCAGGAGGAATGGAGTCAATCAAGCCTCCCGATCGGCAGCTGTGGCACACCAAAATCGGTTTTGCGACGCGGGGGCAACGGACAAAGCCGCGCCACCGCGCTTGGCCTGCGTGACCGGGTCAAGAGCGATTCTGCGTTGCATCTGCGGCGGCTCTGTCGTGGGAGGGATGAATGATCAGCTCCTTCAGCAAGGTGAGGCCGACCACGGTCATCGGCACGGCCAGTATGACACCCATCGGCCCCAGCAAAATGCCGGCTGCGAACAGCGAGAAAATTGTGAGCGCCGGCGGAAGCTCCGCCATCTTGCTCTGCACCAGCGGGCTGACAATATTGCCTTGCAACTGCTGGATCACCGCCAGCGCAACAAGCGTCCAGATGCCGGTTTCGGGGCTTTGCGAGAAACCGAGAATGATCGCCGGAATCGCCACCACGAAGGTGCCGAGATAGGGCACGAACTCGCACAGGCCGGCAACCAGGCCGATGGCCAGTGCGCCAGGCAGGCCGATAAGCTGCAGCGCGACGCCAGTGAACACGCCGACGAACGCCATGCCGATTGCCTGCCCCTTCAGCCAGGAATTGAGCGCCTGGCCGATCGCGCGGGTGGTTTCCACCGTCTTGTGCCGCGAGGCAGGCGGAAACAGCGAAAGAACTCCCCTCCCGTAGAGCCGCGGCTGGGCTGCCAGATAGACACCGGCCACGATTACCACGCCCAGCCCGGTGAGCGCGGTGCCGACGCCGCCGAGCAGCGACTGGACCAAGGAGACGACCCGGCTGCCATCGGGCATGAAGCCTTCCGAGCGCGCCAGAATCTGCTGGCCAAAAGCGTTGCCCTGCAGCCATTGCTGGGCATAGGCAAAGGCCCCCGGAATCCTGTCATACAGCAGGGCGAACTGGCTGCCGATGACCGAGCCGAATGCCGTAAACACCGCCGCTATCAGGAAGATGGGCAGGATCACCGCCAGCGTCAGTGCGAGCGGGAAGGGCAGTCGCAACCGATGCTCGATGACCTGGGAAAAGTCGTAGAAGATGAGCCCAACCAACGCACCGGCAAACAGCAGCAGCATCAGATCGGTCAATTGCCAGATCACCATTGCCAGAGCGATTGCCGCCAGCACCACCAGCGTTCGCCCGAACACCCTGCCGTCCGACATGTCCGCCACACATTTCTCCTTCCGTGCACCACCTTAGCGAGAAGGCGCGGCTTGACCAGTCACCGGTTTTGCGTGTCTGCCACAGGATGATGAGAAAAGCTGTTCCTCCATGGGTCGGCCAGTCGCTGCGCTTCGGAATGGTCGCGCCGGTGGTGTTTCTGGTGGACCTGGCCATATTGAGCGCACTGGACGGGCTTGGACCCTATGCCGGGCGGGTGCTTTCGCTTGCCGGATCAGTCGTCGTCGGGTTTCTTCTGAATCGCTTCTTCACGTTCCGGGCAACCGGACGGCCCAGCCTGGACGAAGTGCGACGCTATGCGATTGCTGCTGCGCTTGGCATCGGTGTGAACTACGGCGTTTTTTCGGTGGCGATCACACTTGGCCTGCCGGGTGCGGCCGCAATCGGCTGTGGCATGCTGGCCGCTGCACTGGTTACTTTCATCCGCTTCCGGGCGGTGTTCAACGGGTCCTGAACCTGGGAACAAACACGCCACGCCGCTGCACGACCCGTTGCAGGGCGGCACAAACGCAGCATCCGCTACTCCTCCGCGGCGGCGCTCGCCTTCAAGAGATTGGCTGCCTGCGAGCGCGCGTCGGCGGTGATCGCAGCGCCCGAAAGCATGCGGGCGACTTCTTCCAGCCGGGCGGGGGGATCAAGTGCGCTGACCCGCGTTCGGGCGCCGTCCCGGGTATCGCCCTTCTCGATCAGGAAATGGGCGGCGCCGGCGGCGGCGACCTGCGGGCTATGGGTAACCACGAGGACCTGCGCCGTGCGGGACACCCGGGCGAGCCGTTCCCCAATCGCGCTCGCGGTCGCGCCGCCGACGCCGCGGTCGATTTCGTCGAAGATGAGCGTGTTGGCGGCGGCACTGCTGGCGAGTGCCACTTTCAGCGCCAAGGTGAAGCGGCTCATTTCGCCGCCGGAGGCGATTTTCGTGAGCGGGCCGAAATCATGGCCCGCATTGGTGGCCACTTCGAACGACACGCGGTCCGTGCCGGATGCGCCAGGGGAGGCTTCCAACAGCGCAGTGCGAAAGCGCGCGCTTTCAAGCTTCAGTGCCGGAAGCTCCCGCGCGACGGTTGAATCCAGCCGGGTGGCGGCTTCCCGGCGCGATGTCGAC
>JBBRKH010000206.1:0-4600 GCA_038217965.1 Sphingomonadales bacterium
CGCCGTCAACATTGCGCTGGTGAACGAATTGAAGGTGGTGTTCGATGCGATGAACATCGATGTGTGGGAGGTTATCGACGGCGCGGCCACCAAGCCGTTCGGCTTCATGCCTTTCTATCCCGGCCCCGGCCTTGGCGGCCACTGCATCCCGATCGACCCCTTCTATCTCAGCTGGAAGGCAAGGGAGCATGAGCTTGCCACCCGCTTCATCGAGCTGGCGGGCGAAATCAACGTCAACATGCCGCGCCATGTGGTGGGCAAGCTGCGCATTGCGCTCGACGAGAAGCGCGGGCGCGGAGTAAAGGGCGCGAAGGTTCTCATCATCGGCCTCGCCTACAAGAAGAACATTTCCGACACCCGCGAGAGCCCTTCGGTCCGGCTGATGGAAATCCTGATGGAGCAGGGCGCGGAGGTTGATTATCACGATCCGTTCGTGCCGCAGATTCCGCGCATGCGGGAGCATCCCACACTGGAGGGCAAACCTTCGGTGCCGTTCCACGATATCGCTGCGCGCAATTTCGATGCGATCCTGATCGCCACCGATCACGATGGCGTGGATTATGCCGCGCTGGCGAAAATGGGGCCGCACATCGTGGACACCCGCAATGCCATGGCGCGGCGCGGCCTGCCGATGGGGAACGTCACCAAGGCCTGAGCAGCAGCCTCGCCGGCAGGCTCAGGAGAAGATCAACCGGCGCAAGGCATCCACCAGATCGGCTTGCGCAAACGGGCTGATGACGGCAGTGCTGATCTGCCCGCCGCCGGCGCGCACGGCATCGAGCCGGGCGGGCAGGTCTGCCTCGGTTGCGGCGACGAAGATGCCGGGTTTGGTTGCCAGTTTCGCCGCGGTCGCCAGCTGGTGATCGTTGCGCGTTTCGGCGAGGTCGCCGCGCCTGGGCATGACGACGATGGGCTTGGCCGCTCGCAATGCCGTGATGATCGATCCCATGCCGGCGTGCGCCACGAGAAACTCGGCCGCTTTCACCTTCGCGCGATATTCATGCGGCCCGATCCTGGCGACCCAGGCGAAATGTCTGGGGACATAGCTGTCGGCGCCGCGCTCGGTGATCTGGCCGAACACCTCCGCATCCGGGTTGGCACCAGCCCAGTCATCCACCGCGCGCACCAGCCGGTCGAACGGTTCGTGCGTTCCGATCGTCAGGAAGATCACAACACCGCACCGCGATACTCCGGCCCACCCGGCTGCGCGATGTCTGGCCACTGCGTCAGCCAGAGCGTTGCATGCGGCCCGGCCTGGCGGCCTGAAAGGCTCAGTTCGTCGGCGTTGGCTATGCTGTCCACCCATGCGGTGCGCGCTCCGATCAGCCTGCCCAGCCGCAATGCGAAATAGCCGGGTGCCGCACCCGTGGTGATGACGGTATCCGGCCTGACTGTCAGCATGATCCAGCTGAGTTTGACCAGCTGACGCAGCAACCGCGCCTTTTGCCAGCGATTGGCATCCGGAATGACGTGATAGGCCGGTTGCGGATTGCCGCGCTGCCGGGCGATGGCGAACATCTCCTCGCGATAGTCGGGATCGGTCGCCACATAGGTGACCACGCAGCCATCCCATGCCGGCAGCAGCCGGGTCAGTTGAACCCAGTGCCCCCCGCCGGACGCCACCGCCATAACCTTCGGCGGTTTTTTCATGCCGCCTGCCTGAGCTGCGAGAGGCTCAGCACGCGCATGCCACGCGCCGTTGCATGATCGAGGATGCGCGTTGACAGGGCAAGCACATGCTCGCCATGCGGCAAGGGGTCGGGGCCGCTGTCATAGCTGTCGAAATCGTGCATCAGCACAACGCCGCCGCCCTTTTCCTCGATTTCAGCCAGCACATCGCCGATCGGACGCCGCTGCCAGCTGTCCCGTGTGTCCACCGTCCACCAGGCCAGATGGGTGCCGCGCTGCTTGTGCGCCAGCCAGCCGGCAAGGGTAAGCTTGCCATAGGGGGGACGGAAGAGGTCAGGCTGGCCGCCGGCGCCGGCGACGGTCTGCATGCCGGCATCGACGTCGCGCGCCCAGCGCCCCGGCAATGATTTCCACGCATTGAGGTGGCTCTGGCTGTGGCTGCCGAGATCATGACCGTCGGCGACGACCTGCCGCACGATATCGGCGCGTTCCGCAATCCGGTTTCCCAGCATGAAAAAGCTGGCCCTCACCCCGCGCTCGCGGAAAAGCGCAAGCAATGCAGGCGTCAGCCTTTCGCCCGGGCCATCATCAAAGCTTAGCACGATCGCCCGCATCTGCCGGCAATGCGCAGCGAGCATGCGCTCTTCGCGCTGTCGCCAGGCAAACGGCAACAGGAACCAGAATGCCAGAAACGTCAGGGGAATCAGGGTTGCTGCCCAGATCAATGCTCATGCCTCTGCTGCGTGATTTGTTGTTCGTCCCGAATGCCTTGCCCACTGTCTCATTGCAACATGGCAGGATGATGAATTTTCGTGGGCGCGACGAGCCGGGAGCGCAATCCCACAAGCGGAAAATGCGACCGCGCGACCGAATGCCCGATGCCGCCGTTGCGGCGGGCCGGTCCGGCGGCGCTTCGCAATCGCAATGGTCGTGCAGGGCGCCCGCGCCAACTGGGTGACCTGCAAACGCGGAGCCGAGCAGAATGAACGCGGCGTGCGCACCAAAAGGTGGAAAGCTTGCCATGGAATGGCTGGGCCTGAGCAAATGGGTATCGCCAGTGCCGGAGACGCAAGCGAATGAAGGCTTCGGGAAGACTGTGTTTCAAATTCATGGACGACCGTTTTCAGACAGTCTGAAGATGATCAGCATCGCAATCAGGAGGACTTCGGACGTGTTCATGGTATCGGGATCAGGCGATTCGCGACCTCGCCCAGCCGCTGACGGCGTCGACGGCGATGACCGCGACCGCCAGCATGGCGAGAATGACGCCCACCACGTGCCAGTTGGACCAGTCGACCGCCAGCTTCAGATCATGGCCAATGCCGCCGGCCCCGACGATGCCGAGCACGCTTGCCGCGCGGACGTTGTATTCCAGCATGAACAGGATGGCGCCGGCAAGCGCGGGCAGCGCGACCGGCCAGACCGCATGAACGAAGCGCTGCGGGCCTGAGGCGCCGAGCTCTGCCAGCGCACCGGCCGCGGCGCTGTCGGCGCCTTCGAAGGCTTCGTAGAAGAATTTCGTGAGATACCCCATCGAATAGGCGATGAGGCCGAGCACACCGGCCATGGCGCCAAGGCCGACGGCGGCGACGAACAGCAGCGCCCAGACGATGGAGGGAACCGCGCGCCAGAGATTGAGGAAGGCGCGGACCGGGGCGCCGATCCAGCGCGGCGTGATGTTGCGGGCGGCGATTGCCGCAAGCGGAAGGGCAAAGAGGGTGGCAGCGACGGTGCCCAGAATCGACATGCGCAATGTGTCGAGCAGGGCCATGCCAAGCACCGCCCACTCGATGTCCTGCAGCTGCGCCGCTGTCGGGACGAGGCGCGCAAGAAAGCGCACCGCCTCGGCGAATGCGCCCTGCGTGGAGCCCGGCGTTGCCTCCATGACGCCCCATGAGAGAGCAATCGCAGCGGCGATGGCGACACTGGCCTTCAGTGAACCGGGGATGGCTGCGGCAGCGCGGATTTCTGCAGCGGCGCCGTGCCCCGGCGGCACGGGGCGAAGTGTCGATAGCGGTTCGCCCGGGGCGCAATCACCCACCAGATACCCGGCCTGCAATCGAAGGATCCGATCGGCGTAGCGCTCGGCAAGATCGATATCGTGCAGCACGGTGATGAGAGTGAGGCTGCGTTCGCGGCGGAGGTCATCGAGCAGCGCCATGATTGCAAAGGCGTTTTCGGGATCCAGGCTGGCAACCGGCTCGTCTGCCAGCAACACATCCGGGTCTTGCATCAGCGCCCGGGCGATGGCGACGCGCTGCGCCTCGCCGCCCGACAGCGTTTTCACCGGAGAATGCAGGCGATGGCCAAGGCCGACGCGCTTCAGCAATGCTTCGGCGCGGGCGGACTCGGCGGCCGGAAAGGCCAGCGACTGGGCGAACGACAAGCGTCCAAGCGAGCCGTGCAGGACATTGGCCAGCGCCGACGCGCGCGGAACGAGGCGCAGATCCTGATGGATGCGCGCCACGCGGCCGGCGATTTCGACGCGGCCGCTGCTGGGGGCAAGCTGGTTTGCGAGCAGCGCGACGAGGCTCGATTTGCCGCTGCCCGATGGCCCGGTGATGGCGACATGACTGCCGGCGGCAACCGCGAAATCAAGGCCGGAGAGCGCACTCACGCTGCCGCGCGGCGTGGCATAAGCCAGCGAAACGCCGGCCACACGAACTGCCGGCGGCGGGGCGGCGAGCGTTGCTATCTGACCAGCCCGGCGATCGGAATGCCGGTGTTCTCGATGGCGCGCACGGTGGCGGCCGTATGCGCGCGCTGATCGACGACCTTGAGACCGCTGGCACCGTAGACATCGGACAGCAACGCCGGGCTGGTTTTCGCCATGTCCAGCAGCGCCGCCTGCACCGCGCGGGCCTCGCCGTTGGTGAGCCCTGCCGAAACGGCGACGGAATGGGTGGGAACGCCCGGCGTGCGGGCCAGAATGCGCAGCTTCGCCTGCCTGTCCTCCGGCAGATAGGTTGTC
>JBBRKH010000207.1:0-4571 GCA_038217965.1 Sphingomonadales bacterium
GCTGATGCACAGCCAGTCGATGCCGGGCGGCGCGGCGATGGTGCCATTCGATTCGACCGCAATGCGGAAGCCCAGGCCGTGCAGCGCGTCGATCAGCGCCGCATCGAGCTGCAACAGCGGCTCGCCCCCGGTGCAGACCACCAGGCGATGCTCCTCTGTTGGCCCCCATTCCTGCTGCACCGCCTGCGCCAGCGCATCGGCGCCGCGAAACTTGCCGCCGCGGGGGCCGTCAGTCCCGACAAAATCCGTATCGCAGAATTGGCAGACCGCTCTCGCCCGATCCCGCTCCAGCCCGCTCCAGAGATTGCAGCCGGCAAAGCGGAGGAACACCGCCCGCATGCCGGTCTGCGCCCCCTCGCCCTGCAAGGTGAGGAACAGCTCTTTCACGGCATAGCTCATGCGTAACCGGTCGGATCGGTGACGCCTGCATCGGCAAAGCCTTTCTGCCGCAGCCGACAGCTGTCGCACAGTCCGCAATGCAGGTTGGCCTCGAAACGGCCATCCAGGCCTTTTCCGGGCGTCGGATCATAGCATGACCACGTCAGCGCCATGTCCAGGCCTTCGGCTGCTGCAAGCTGGACGATTCCGGCCTTGGAAAGCGCCAGCAGTGGCGTGTGCACCGCGTAGCGCGCGCTGCCCTCCACTCCGGCTTTCGTGGCGAGGTTGGCCATCGCCTCGAACGCCTCGATGAATTCCGGCCGGCAATCCGGGTATCCCGAATAGTCCAGCGCGTTCACTCCGATCATCAGGTCTGACGCGCCCACCGCCTCGGCCCAGCCAAGTGCGACTGAAAGAAAGATGGTGTTGCGGGCGGGCACATAGGTGATCGGAATGCCGGGTTGAACGCCGTCTTTCGGCACATCGATTTCCGCCGTCAGCGCCGATCCGCCGAATCCGCGCAGATCCAGCGGCAGTATGATGTGGCGATGCACCCGGTATCGCGCAGCAAGCGTCTTCGCCGCCTCCAGCTCGATCCTGTGGCGCTGGTTGTAGTCGATCGTCAGCGCATGCACCCGCGCGCCGGCATTGCTGGCCAGTGCGAGGCAGGTGGCGCTGTCCAGGCCGCCGGACAGCAGGACGACAATGGTCCTGTTCGCCATCAACCCCGGCAAAAAGCTTCGCCGGGTTTGATGATCAGGCAGTCGGTCTTGTCGGCGAGCCACTTCAAGCCGGTGTCTGCGCCGGTGCCAGCGCGAATGGTTTCCGCCTGGCCGTCGCGCATGAAGCTGATGCCGTCCGCGGTGCCGGTGCCTTCGTGGGTGGTGGTTCCGTCCATCAGCGTGATGCGGATATCATGGCGCCCCGGCATGGCAGCGCGTGGCGCGATTTCGAGCGCAAGACCTTCCACGCCCACCCATTTGCCAGCCCAATCTTCGCCCGGGGATGCCGCAACGCTGGCTTTGGGGGGATTGGCCGCGGCGGCGATGGCTGGCATGTCGGCAGGTGGGGCCGCCGGCTTGCCGCAGGCGGCCAGCAGCAGCAGCGTTGCACAACCAGATATTGCAGTCGGGT
Source organism: Sphingomonadales bacterium (assembly GCA_038217965.1). Classification (GTDB taxonomy): domain Bacteria; phylum Pseudomonadota; class Alphaproteobacteria; order Sphingomonadales; family Sphingomonadaceae; genus Sandaracinobacteroides. The sequence goes on from JBBRKH010000207.1 coordinate 1,513, forward strand.
GGATCGTGCTTCTCCTGATGGAATTGGAATTCCTCTGCATCAGTGTGCGCCAGGGCGCAACGGCAGGCGCAGGGTGTGCGCTTTTTGTGCGAGCCTAAAGCGCCAGCAACCCCAGGCCTGTGGTTGCCGCAGCAAGCCCTATGCTGAGCGGTACGCGCAGCTTCATCCAGTGGTCCGGCGCCAGGCGCTGCCGGACCAGCAGCCGGTCCACGACAAGGGTTGCGGCAACGAGGCTACCGAGCAGGACCAGCTGCCACGGGCCGGGCAGCATCAGCAGCGCAAGCGCCATGAGCGTCGGCATGACGGCAATCGTATGCAGCCGCAACGCCTGCCTGGCGGGCGCTCTGGTGGCGAGCGCCCACCAGCTGCCACCAAGGAACGAAAGGATGAGGCCGGCATAGAGGCCGCCAGTGCGGTATGCGAGATCATGCCATGCGGCCGGGCCGAAGGCGGCGGCGAGCAGGCAGAGAAAGGCGGGCAGCAGCCCGGCATAGCCGAGCAGAAAAGCAGGACGATAAAGCATCGGCGATCACCTAGCAGCTTGCTTGGCGAAAGCGAAGATTTGGGGCATAGCGAGGTGACAGGCCACAACGGCTTGCGCCACACCATGCCCGGGATTGCTGCCGCCTTGGAAATCGCCATTGCTTCTGATCATGCAGGCTATGCGCTGAAGGCCATATTGGCCGATGATCTGCGCGCCGCCGGACATGCGGTGACCGATCTGGGCGCCGCCGATTCGACCACTTCGGTGGACTATCCCGATTTCGGACGGGTGTGCGCAGAGCATGTCGCCTCGGGTCGGGCGTCGCTCGGTGTCGTCGTGTGCGGCTCGGGCATCGGCATTGCGATTGCCGCCAACCGGGTGCCGGGCGCGCGCTGCGCCCAGGTGCATGACAATCTGTCCGCCCGGCTCGCCCGCTCGCACAACGATGCCAACATGATTGCGCTGGGCGCGCGCCTCGTCGGGCCGGATACTGCCCGAGACGCACTGCAGGCCTTTCTCGCCACCACTTTCGAAGGCGGTCGCCACGCCGCCCGTGTCATCAAGCTCGGATAGGATGCCTCATGAGCAGCAAGCCCCTCGACATGCCTGCCAACGATGATTTTTTCAGCGCCTCGCTTGCCGAAAGCGATGCGGCCATCGCAAATGCCATCGCCGGCGAGCTTGGCCGCCAGCAAGGCCAGATCGAACTGATTGCGTCGGAAAACATCGTCTCGCGCGCCGTGCTGGAAGCGCAGGGGTCGATCTTCACCAACAAATATGCCGAGGGCTATCCAGGAAAACGCTATTATCAGGGGTGCGAGCACAGCGATGTCGTGGAGCAGCTCGCCATCGATCGCGCGAAAATGTTGTTCGATTGCGCCTATGCCAATGTGCAGCCGCATTCGGGCGCGCAGGCCAACGGTGCGGTCATGCTGGCGCTGGTGAAGCCGGGTGAGACCATTCTTGGAATGTCGCTCGACGCCGGGGGCCATCTCACCCACGGTGCCAAGGCAGCATTGTCCGGCAAATGGTTCAACGCCGTGCAATATGGCGTTTCGTCCGACACCCAGCTCATCGACTATGATGCGCTGGAAGCCCAGGCGATGGATTGCCGGCCACGGCTGCTGATCGCCGGCGGATCCGCCTATCCGCGCATCATCGATTTTGTTCGCATGCGGGCCATTGCCGACCGGGCCGGCGCGCTGCTGCATGTCGATATGGCGCATTTCGCCGGGCTCGTGGCGGCCGGCCTGCATCCCTCGCCACTGCCGCATGCGCATGTCGTCACCACCACCACGCACAAGACACTGCGCGGCCCACGCGGCGGAATGATCCTCTCCAACGATGTCGAGCTTGGCAAGAAGTTTAATTCGGCTGTCTTCCCCGGACTTCAGGGCGGCCCGCTGATGCATGTGATCGCTGCGAAAGCGGTGGCGTTTGGCGAGGCATTGCGGCCGGAATTCAAAACCTATTCGAAAGCTGTTATTGCCAATGCACAAATGCTGGCGGCAACGCTGAAAGCCCGCGGCTGCGATATCGTGGCCGGCGGCACCGACACGCATCTGGCGCTCGTTGATCTGCGGCCCAAGGGATTGACCGGCCGGGATGCCGACGAAGCGCTCGAGCGCAGCCACATCACCTGCAACAAGAACGGCGTGCCCTTCGATCCACTTCCACCGACCAAGACGAGCGGCATTCGCGTCGGTTCGCCGGCTGGCACCACACGCGGCTTCGGGTTGGGCGAATTCGAGGCCATCGGCCACATGATTGCCGATGTGCTGGATGGCCTTGCCGGCAACGGCGCCGCCGGCAATGATGCCGTGGAAGCGAATGTGCGCGCCCGCGTGAAGGCGCTGACGGCGCGCTTTCCCATCTACAGTTGACCCCCCGCATCGCAAAAAAGGAGCAGCATGATGAGCGATCCTGACCTGGAACCGGAAACTCCGAAAAATCCGGCAGGCCCGGCAAAGCCCGAGCCAGCGGCCGGCAATTTGCCCAAGGACCGGGTCGAGAAGCTCGCAGACCAGGCGCTGGAAGCCGGTAGCAGGGTGACGGAGTCCGAAACGGGCCGCAAGGTCGTGTACGCCGCAGAAACTGTGTTCGACAAGGCCGAAGAGCTGGCGCACAAGGCGATGGACAGCGACCCGGGACGCAAGGTGAAGCAGGCGGTTCAGGATCTGGCGGACAAGGCAATGGAAACGGACGCCGGCCGCAAATTGGCGGGCGCCGCCGACGGTCTCGGCCAGCAAGCGGCAGGCAGCGGAGCCGGGCAGACCGCAAAAAAGATATGGAACACGCCGCTCGGGCGCAACGTTGGCATCGGCGCGGCTGCCGGCGCGGTCATCGGCTCCATCATTCCGATCGTCGGCACAGTGTTCGGCGCGCTGGCCGGTGGTGGGATCGGCTATCTGCGGACGCTGGCAAAGAAATCCAAGCCTGACTGATGCGGTGTCCCTTTTGCCATCATGACGACAGCCAGGTGAAGGACAGCCGGCCAACCGAAGATGGCAGCGCCATCCGCCGGCGCCGGCAGTGCCCGGCCTGCGGCGCCCGCTTCACCACATTCGAGCGGGTG
>JBBRKH010000208.1:0-4420 GCA_038217965.1 Sphingomonadales bacterium
ACCATTTGCAGCCGACAATTTCCGCAAGCGCATGAAAGCCCTATGGGCATGGGCGGTTCTTCAGGAGCTAGCGAAGGCAAACCCGTGGCAGGCGACCAAGCCCTATGCGCGCGAATCGAAAGGCCATCGGACATGGACTGAAGCCGAAGTGGCGACATTCGTCGCGCGCTATCCGCTCGGATCGAAGGAACATCTGGCCTTGGCGCTTATGCTGGCGACCTTTGCTAGGCGAAGTGACGCGGTGCGGCTTGGGCCCCAGCACGTCCGGGATGGTCGCTTGCAGTTTCGAGCGCGCAAGAACGGCGAGGACGTGGACATTCCCATCATCGGTGAGCTGAGCGCCGCGCTTGCGGTGCATGACAGCGGGAGCCTCTGCTTCATGCTCACCGAGTTCGGCAAGCCTTTCTCCGACGCTGGTTTCGGCAACTGGTTCGCTGATCGCTGCAAGGCGGCAGGCGTTCCCGGCCGCGCGCATGGTTTGCGCAAGCTGGCCGCCGTTCGAATGGCCTATGCCGATGCGACGGTTTATCAGCTTATGGCGGATCGAAGACCGAGCGCGAGCCGCTTCGATATATTCGCGAGGCCAGCAAGGCGAAATTTGCGGATGAAGGCGCGGCAAAATTGTCTAGGTATCGTGCCCTGCTAGACAAAATAGAAGCAAAGGCATTGAAAGGAAAGCATAAATGATGAGGCATGGTGGTCCCGACTGGATTCGAACCAGTGGCCTGCGGTTTAGGAAACCGCCGCTCTATCCTGCTGAGCTACGGGACCGGCCTCGCTCCAGATGTCAGCGCCCGCCGACAGGGTCAATACGCTATCAGCCCCGAATTTTCACGCATCCGCTGCACGCCGGCTGCAAAATGGCAGCGGCGCCACCGGAATGCCGTCTTCGATCAGCTCCCGAGCCTCGGCCATGCTCGCCTCGCCGACTATCCCGCGCGGCAACTCGGCATCCGAATCGGCCGGCGCGCGATGCCTCGCGCGGGCCTCGCTGGCAAAAGCCCGGCCCACATAGTCGCAGCGCGCTTCCACTTCGGCCTGCATGCCGGCCAGCCTGGCCAGCTCCTTCTTGCGCTCGCCAGCGTCGCACCTGTTCGATTTCGCCGCCACCGCCGGCGCCATCACCGCCTTGCCGACCACGCTGCTTTCGCACAGCGGGCAGCATATCATCCCGCGCGCACGCTGCGTCTCGAATGCTTCGCCAGAAGCAAACCATGCCTCGAACACATGCTCATGCTCGCATATGAGATCGAACACGATCATGCCGCAGGGCCGGCAAGCTGCACCGGCGGCAGCGGGCGGGCGTGCCGCAGATTGGCGATGCGCGCCCGCGTTTCGGCAACCATCGCGACATCCAGATCGATGCGCGCCGTCCCCACCGCGCGCTCCATGTCCAGCAGCACGCGGCCCCACGGATCGACCACCAGCGAGTGGCCAAAGGTTTCCCGACCATCCTCGTGTAGACCGCTCTGCGCAGCCGCGACCACGAAGGCGCCTGTTTCTATTGCCCTCGCCCGCAGCAGCACATGCCAGTGCGCTTCGCCCGTCGGCACCGTGAACGCCGCCGGAACGCTGAGCACCGATGCGCCGGCACCGGCCAACGCGGAAAACAGCGCGGGAAAGCGCACATCATAGCAGATCGCAAGTCCCAGCATGCCCCAGTCGAACTGCACTGCCATTGCCGCATCACCGGCCGAAAAGGTGGCCGATTCGCGATACCGGTCGCCATTGGGAAGATCGACATCGAAGAGATGCAGCTTGTCATATCGCGCGACGATTGCGCCGGTGCGGTCGATGACGAAGCAGCGGTTGGCAATCCGGCCGTCGCGTTCGGCAATGGCCAGCGAGCCTGCAACGATGGCGATCTGCTTTTCTGCAGCCACCGCACGCAGCGCGGTCAGCGAAACGTCACTGCTTTCCGGGCGGACCTGCTCCTTCAACCGTGCGGTGTTGCGATCGAGCAGCCCGCTCATTTCCGGAGTAAACACGATTTCCGCATCTTGATCGGCAAGCCGCGCAGCACTTTCGCGCAGAAAATCCGCATTCTTCTGCGGATCAAGACCGCTGCAAGCCTGCACCAACCCGATCCGCAGCATCACGCCAGCAGCGGATCGAGGCCGCCTCTCCGCTCGAGCGCTGCAAGATCGTCCGAGCCGCCGATATGCCGACCATCGATGAAAATCTGCGGCACGGTGCCACGACCGTTGGAACGCGCCAGCATCTCCGCCCGGCGCGGCCCGCCCATGCTGATGTCAAATTCCTCGAACGCCACGCCCTTGGCTGTCAGCAGAGACTTTGCGCGAGCGCAATAACCGCACGTGAACTTGGTGTAGATCTCAACCTTCGGCATGTTTTTCCTGACCGGAAACAGGCGCACCGTAAGTCGGCATATCGGCATGCGCAACCCGGGCATACACCAGCACATCCACTCGCGCCGCGCCTGCCCGCAGCAGCACCCGCGCGCAGGCGCCCGCGGTGGCCCCGCTGGTCAGCACGTCGTCCACCAGCACCACATGGCGGCCCCTTAGCGCAGCACGGGCCGGTGGCTTCACCTGAAACACGCCGCGCACATTGCGGATCCGGCCCACCCGGGTTAGCCCGTTGCTCTTGGCTGTGGGCTTTGCCCGCAAAAGCAGATCGAATCGCAAATCAAGACCGCTTCGCCGGGCAATGTCGCGCCCCAGCAGCAGCGACTGGTTGTAGCCGCGCGACCAAAGCCGCCATCTATGCAGCGGCACCGGCACCAGCAGGGCGCCGGGCAACAGCAGGTCTTTCCCGGCGCGAACCATGGCCTGCCCCATCAGCCCACCAAGCTCCTCGCGGCCGTTCTTGAACGCCAGCAGAGTTTCGCGCGCTGCGCCCGAGTAGAGGTAGGGCGCGGCAGCGCGGCTCCAGGCTGGAGGCGCGCGCCGGCATTCCAGGCAGACAGCCTCCGTTTGCCAGGCAATCGGCAACGGCATCCCGCAGCAATTGCAGCGGCTGCCGCTGATCTCGGCCAGCCTGTTCCAGCAATCGGCGCAATAGCCCTCGCTCACCACCGCAGCCTTGCATGCCGCGCAAACCGGCGGCATCAACACTCCGGCAAGGGCCGACACGGCCGAATGCAGCAGGCGAACAGGTGCAACTTCGGCGCGCATGCAGCAAGACTTAGGCGAGTTGTCGTCAGGAAGCGAGCAAGGTGGAGCAACCATTCGACCGGCGATTGCGGCGGCTGGCCCTGCAACGGCCGGCAGTTTGGGCTGGCGTGCATGATTTTGTGCATCGTCATGTCGCAGTCGAGCTGGCGGCGCGCGAAGCGCTTGCTGGAACGGCCCCGGTCGGCAGAACCCTGCATCTGGGGGCGCCGTTTGCCAGAGCGCATGCCGGCATCATCGCCGATGCCGGATCGCCGAAGGCAGATGTTCTGGCAGACGAGGATCTGCTGCCGTTCGCAGACGCCAGCTTCGCGCGGATTTCGGCGCTGATGACCCTGCATGGGGTCAATGATCTGCCCGGCGCACTGCTGCTGTGCCGCAGAATGCTGCTTCCAGCCGGCAGGTTTGCGGCCGCCTTTCCCGCAGGCCGCTCGCTGTCTGCGGTGCGCGAAGCTTTTCTGCATGCCGATTCCGCAGCTGGCGGCAGCGTATCGCCTCGCGTCGGCCCAACGGTCGATCCAGCGCAGGCGGCAGGGCTTTTGCAGCGCGCCGGCTTTGTCAATCCCGTCGCCGATCTCGAAACGCTGACGGTGCGATACCGCTGCCTTGCCGATCTGGCGCACGACATCCGTGGCAATGGCGGCAGCGGCTGGCTTGCTGCCCGATCGCGCCAGTTCACCACTGCAAGGCGCTGGGCTGCAGCGGAAGCGCATTTTGCTGCCGCCGCCGAGCCGGACGGCAAGGTGCCGGTTACCCTGCAGATTCTCTACTTGTCCGCCAGGGCCGCCGATTGATGCAGGGCCGGTAGCTCGAACCACGGCCGCACCAGCTGTGGATGCGTGACGGGCAGGAAATGCCCTGTGCCGGAAAGGCATTTCACCGTGGCAGAGGGATGCATCGCGGCGATCGCCTCGGCATCATCGGGCGCAACGGTGCTGCCAATGTCACCGTGCAGAAGCACAAATGGCAATCGGCAGGACTTCATGCTGGCTTCAAGCGAGGTTGAAACGCCGCGGAAGCTGCTCGCTTCCCACGCCGGATCGCAGGCCAGCCTGACGCCCTCGGCTGTGGCAACCGTTCCGCCGGCAAGATACGCATCCAGCGCACTTTCGCTCCAGCCCGCAAACACGCCGCGCCCGGCATAGGCGCTGCACATGGCAGCGAGCGACGGAAATGCTGCCCTGCGCCGCAACGCCTGGTCTGCCATCGGATTGGCCGGCGGCGTTGTGGCGGCGCGAGCGGCAGCGGCAATACGGGCTGCGCGATAATCTGCCGCCAGACAAAAC
>JBBRKH010000209.1:0-4408 GCA_038217965.1 Sphingomonadales bacterium
GTCACCATGTTCGGCGTGATCCGCGTCGGCGCCAGCAGCCGGACGAGCATGTTTTCCGGCCAAGGGTGCAAAAACCGCGCCGGCCAATCAAGACAGCCTTTTTGCGCCGCCAAAATCAACGAATCAGTACCCGCCCGCGCCTCGTCCGCTGTCTCGGGCCTGGCCCAGATCAGCGGCACATCCCGCCGCCGCGACGGCGCATAGGTCGGCAGGGCGAGAAAATCGATCCGCTGCGTCGCTGAATCGATCGCTGCGGTGCGAATCAAGGTCGATCCCAGATCCCATTCTCCAATCCCCGCCGCTTGCTCGCGCACCATTTCGGCCGGCAGGACCATCACCCCCGCCGCAAATGTCGCCGCGTCTATCCGTTCAAGGCAGACTGCACCGGGCGCTGCCGCATCACACACCAGCATCGCCGGAGCCGTGGCATTCAACACGGCATCGAGTGCCCGATCATCAATCACAAGGCCGGCTGCAATCATCACAACACGCTCACCAGATGCGATCCGCGCCGGCAGCTGCGCCGCGCTGATCGCCTCAACACCTTCTGGCAGCACCGTCAGCGGGACGACATCCACGGCGAACAGCACAGTGACACCGGCATGGCGCAATTGCCGTGCCTGACGCTCCAGAACCGAAATACCGCCAACGACAAGCGCAGCAGCAGCATCTTGAGCAGGAAAGAGAAGGCCGACCGTTCGCATGACACCCCATCGGCATTGCGCAAGCCTCATAGGGCCATGAAGCGTAAATTGCCAAGATGCCGAATGGCTGCCGCTTCCGCATCACGAAAAAAGCCGCTAGCAGCAAAGCGTGAAAAATCTGATGCCAACCGATGCACGGCCCGCGATGATCGAGGACCCGACGAACCTGTGGGTCGTCCATCCGCTCTCCGATCGCTTGCTCGCGCCCGCGCTTCGGCTTGGCATCCATCCAAACACGGTTTCCTTCACCGGCATGGGCCTCGGCGCGATCGCCGGCTGGTGCTATTGGCACTGGCAACAGCCGCTGTTTGTTGTCGCCGGCTTTCTGCTGATGGTCGGCTGGCACATCATGGATGGCCTAGATGGCAAACTCGCCCGCGCCAGCGGCAAGGTCAGCCCGCTTGGCCGCGTCATCGATGGCGTCTGCGATTATCTCGCCTTCATCTTCGTGCTGCTCCCCATTGCCCTGTCGTTTGAAAACTGGCCCGCCACGCTCGCCCTCGCGGTGTTTTCCGGTGCCTGCCACGCGGTGCAATCGGCCTGGTATGAAGGCGAACGTGAAGCATGGAAACGCCGGGCGCGCGGCAGTTTCATTACCGAAGTCCGCGCTGCGTCCGGCCTTGGTATCGAAGGTTTTTACAATCGTGTCGAACGAACTCTCGGCAGCGCGGCCCGCGATATCGATGTGATGCTGGCAGCAAACCCCGATCGTCTGCCCGCATATATCAGCGCCACGGCGCCGCTGGTGCGCGGCCTGAGTATTCTTTCCGCAAATAATCGCACAATCGTCATTGCGCTCGCTTGCCTTGCCGGCAATCCCCGGCTTTATTGGTATTGGGAAATTGTGGGGTTGAGCGTGATAGCAGTCGCGATGGCATGGCGCCTGCGCCGCCGGGAATCGGACTTTGTCGCTGCGCCTGCCACCTCTATGCCTATGGGGGGCGCAGCCTGATGGACGACAATTACATCCCGGGCGCCGATTTGCCGCCCCCGCGCAAATGGCCGCTTGTGGCGGCGCTCATCGCGTCTGCCCTCTGGTTCATCGCGTTGGCGGTCTATGGCGTCGTCACCTTCGTACCCGGCTTTGATCCACCGCCACTGCTGCGGTCGATTGCGGTCGTATCGGGCATGGCGCTCGCCCTTTCCGCCCCGCTCGCCCTCATCTGGCTCATCGCCGGACAATTGCGTGAACGCGCCGGCACCCGCGCCGAACGCACGGCGCTGATGGCCCAGCACGCCGATTTCACCGAACGCAAGATCGACAAGGGTGCCTATACGCTGACCGTACTCGAAGATCGCATGGCCGCGCTCGCCGGCCGTATCGAGGCTATTGCCGGCCCCATCGCGGATCAGCACACTGCCCTTACCGAAGCAACAACCCGCCTCGAAGCAACCGCCGCCCGCCTTGCCGATGTCAGCGCCGATACCCAGGCCGCCACCGTCACACTTGGCGCTGCCACCCCTGCCGCCGTCGCCCAGGCCGAAAGCCTGCTGTCCCTGCTTGGCAATGCTGCGACCGATCTGCGCGCGCACCTCGGCGAAACCGAATCGCTGCTCAGCGCCCTCCATACCGGCGCTGCCGATGCCGATGCCGCGGCGCAGACCGCCGCCGCCGGCGCCGCCGCCCGGCTCGATTCGCTTGTCGCTGCAGCCTCGACAGCCCAGGCCGCCATTGCGGCGCCGCTTGCCCAGTTGGTGGACGGCGTCGACACTGCCTTTGCCCGCACTACCCGCGCCATGGACACCACGCGCGACGGCATCCACGCCCAGACCAACGCCATGCTCGCCAGTGTCGAACAGGCGCGTGTCACGCTCGATCATATCGGCGGCGAAACGGCGCGGCAGGTCGATGCGCGGCTTAACACGCTGCTCTCTACCGCCGCCACCCTTGGCACCGAAATCGAATCGCAGACCGATCGTGCCAATGCGCTGATCGAAGATGTCTCGCGCGGCTTCACGATTCTCGATGCAAAGCTCGGCAATTCAGCCGCGACCACCAACACCACGCTGGAATTGATCAGCACCCGGATGACCGAGGCACGCGATTCGATCCATCGGCTCGGTGAACCGATTGCCGCCACTGGCTCGGCACTTTCAGGCGTCGAAAATCAGCTTGTTGCGCTTGGCGAAGCTGCCGCGACGACTTTCGGCACAATAGACATCGCTCTCCCTGCAGCCGTGCCACAGATTGATGACATGGCGATGCGCCTGTCCAACCTTCATGATCGCGCCGATCAACTTTCGCTGCCGCTGCAATCGGGCGGCGAAAGCATTGCCGCTGCACAGGCGCAGCTTGATCGTGCCCGCACATCGCTTGAAAACGCCGCAGCCGAGCTTGGTTCCGAACTCGCCGCCGCTCGCGACGCCCTTGCCGAGATCGACACGATGACCGGCAGTGCTTCACTCGCCGCCTCCTCGCAACTCATCGAAGTCTTTGCGCGCGTGCGTGAAATCGCCAGCCAGACGGCCGGTACCATGCGCGAAACATTGTCGAATGTTGTTGCCGAGGCCGAGGCCGCGCTCGATCAGGCCGGCAGCAGCCGCGCCGAGCTGGCGTTTGGCGCCCCCATTCGCGCCAAACTTGCCGAAGTCGAAGTACTGCACGAACGCGTTGCCGCCGCTGGACAGGCCTCGGCCGAACGCGTCACCAGACGCCTGCTCGCGCTCACCGAAACCGTCGCTGGCGTCGAAAGCCGCATCGATGAAGCCGATACGAAGTTCGAAGTCCGGGCCCGCAATACGCTGGCCAAACGCTCCAGCCGCCTCGTCGATTCGATGCAGGCTGCGGCCATCGACATCGCCGGGCTGCTGTCGTTTGAAATGGAAGACACGGCCTGGGACAGCTATCTGGGCGGCGACAAGAGCATATTTGCGCGCCGCATCGTCGAGCGCATCGATTCCAACGGCACCCGTGCCATCGCCCGCCATTTCGATCACGACCCCGAATTCCGCACCCAGGCGGTGCATTATATCGAAGAGTTCGAAACGCTGATCAGTCACGTCCTGCCAGACCGCGAGGGCCATACCCTCGCTGTCACGCTGCTCTCCTCACATATCGGCAAGCTCTACGTCGCACTGGCACAGGCGGTCGATCGCTTCGAGTAATTTGCCGCCGTCTCGTGGCGGCAGGGCTTACTTCAAGCCGTCGCGATAAGGCCCGCTATCCTTCCACCCTGGAATATCCTCCAGCGCGATCCAACCGCCGACATAATTGGCATAAAACAGCGCAAACAGCGCCGTGGCGATCCCCGTTGTCCAGATCAGCTTGCGCTTCATCATCGGGTTCGCCGGCGCTGAATCGGCTTCACCAAAGGCCGGCTCCCCGCCCTCCTCGCGCGTCGTCCGCACGCCAAATGGCAGCACGGCAAACAGTGTCAGCACCCAGAACAGCAGATAGATCGCGATGGCAGAGGCCGGCTTCATCGATTAAAGCCGCACCACCTGCACATCGGTCACCGGCTTCTTGCCGGTCCATTCCCGCGCGACACGGCGCACGGCAACACGGATGCTCTCGGCATATTTCTCGGCATTCTTGCCATCGCCCTTCTTGGCCGCCGATTCCGCCGCTTCGGCACATTCCGCCAGGAAATCCGCCTTGTCCTCTTCCACCGGCACGCCCTGCGCGGTAATCGCCGGCGTTGCCGCCACCCGGCCATCACGGCCCAGCACGATCGTCACGCCCATATGGCCGCTCATCATAAGGC
>JBBRKH010000210.1:0-4396 GCA_038217965.1 Sphingomonadales bacterium
ACCGCGCACGCGACCGATGCCGGCATTCGCCACACGGCATCGTCCGGCGGCGCACTTTCGGGATTGGCACTGCATCTGCTTGGCACCGGCAGAGTTTCGCGCGTGCTGCATGTGGGGATGGATCCGGATGCGCCGCTGCTCACCCGGATCGTCCGCTCCATGGGCCGTTCCGATGTGCTGCGGGCGGCCGGATCGCGCTATGCGCCGGCCTCGCCGCTGGCCGAATTGCGTGCCGAGCTGGAATCGCCCGGGGATCTTCTGTTCATCGGCAAGCCCTGCGATGTGGGGGCGCTGCGAGAGTTCATGGCCGCCGATCCGGCTGTAGCGGCCCGTTTCCCCTATCTCCTGTCCTTCTTCTGCGCCGGCACTCCGAGCCAGGATGGCACCGATCGCATCATCCGCCATCTGGGTGCCGAGCCGACCGACGTGCGCAGCTTTCGCTATCGCGGGGACGGCTGGCCCGGCTATGCCACCGCCCATCTCGCCAACGGCGAAACGAGGCGCATGAGCTATGCCGACAGCTGGGGAGACATTCTGTCGCATGAAGTGCAATTCCGCTGCAAGATCTGCCCGGACGCGGTTGGCGGCGCGGCCGATGTGGCAGCGGCCGACGCATGGTATGGCGGCGACAGTGGCTATCCGGCCTTCGACGAAGCCGATGGACGGTCCCTCGTGATGACCAGGACAGCGTCCGGCGACGCGCTGGTGCGCGAGGCGGAGGCGGCAGGCGCCATTGCCAGCGAGCCGCTGGACATTGGCGAGATCATCAAGATGCAGCCCTCGCAGGCGCGCCGCAAGCAGCTGGCGGCTTCACGCATGGCGGCCATGAAGCTCATGCTGAATCCGGTGCCGGTTGTATCGGGGCTGGGGGTGGGTGCCGCGATGCGGCAGGTGAATCCGCTTGCCAGTTTGAAGTCCATGGTGGGCACGGCAAGGCGAATAGCAACGGGCCGGCGCTAGAGCGTGACTCGAGCAGACTGCATCAAATCGGCCGCTCCAGCTCCTTGTTTTTCCGCGTGGGTTCCCGTTCAGATGATTCCATCTGATCGGGACATGATCTAGGCGCACGCAATGCGCACAATCGAAAAGGAACCGGGTTTGAAACGGAAGGGCATCATTCTTGCCGGCGGATCGGGCACACGCCTGTATCCGCTCACCAAGCCGGTCTCCAAGCAGCTCATGCCGGTGTATGACAAGCCGATGATCTATTATCCGCTTTCGGTGCTGATGCTGGCGGGCGTGCGCGACATCCTCATCATCACCACGCCGCACGACCGGGCGGCGTTTCAGGGGCTGCTCGGCGACGGCACCGATTGGGGGCTGGAAATTTCCTATGCGGTGCAGCCCGATCCGGGCGGGCTGGCGCAGGCCTATCTCATCGGCGCCGATTTCGTGGGAACCGATCCCAGCGTGCTGATCCTCGGCGACAACATCTTCTATGGCCACGGATTGCCGGAACTGCTGCGGCGCGCCGATGCGCGGACAGGCGGCGCCACCGTGTTCGGCTATTGGGTGAAGAACCCGTCGGACTATGGCGTCGTCAGCTTCGATGCCGGCGGCACGGCCGAAACCATCGAGGAAAAGCCGAAATCGCCGAAAAGCAATTTTGCTGTAACCGGCCTGTATTTCTATGACGGCCGCGCCGTCGAGCTGGCCAGGGCCATCAGGCCATCGGCGCGCGGCGAGCTGGAAATCACCGACCTGAACCGCATGTATCTGGAGGCCGGCGACCTCAATGTCGAGATGATGGGCCGTGGCTTTGCCTGGCTGGATACGGGCACGCACGGCAGCCTGCTGGATGCCGCGCTCTATGTGCGCATCATCGAGGAGCGGCAGGGATTGAAGATCTGCTGCCCCGAGGAAATCGCCTGGCGGCAGGGCTTCATCGATACGGCGCAGCTGCTGCGCGTGGCCGAACCATTGCGCAAATCGGGCTACGGCGAATATCTGCTGGCCCAGGCAGAGCGCGCCGCATGATCGTCGAGCCGCTCGCCATTCCCGAAGTCAAACTGCTGACGCCTCGCGTGTTCGGCGATGATCGTGGCTTCTTTCTGGAAAGTTTCAACGCAAGCGTTTTCGAGAACGCCGGCCTGCCGACACAGTGGCTGCAGGACAATCATAGCCGCTCGGAGAAGGCTGTGCTGCGCGGACTGCACTATCAGTTGAGCAATCCGCAGGGAAAGCTGGTGCGCGTGACAGCAGGCGCGGTGTTCGATGTCGCGGTCGATATCCGCCGCTCGTCGCCGACATTTGGCAAGTGGGTGGGCGCAACGCTGACGTCGTCCAATCACCAGATGCTTTTCGTGCCGCCCGGCTTTGCCCACGGCTTCCTTGTGCTGTCCGAGACTGCCGATTTTCTCTACAAGTGCACCACACTCTGGCATCAGGCGTCGGACCGGTCGCTGGCGTGGAATGCACCGGAAATCGGCATCGAATGGCCGCTCGACGGGAAGCTCCCGGCCCTGGCGGCCAAGGATGCGGCGGCGCCGTCGCTTGCCGATGCGGAGACTTTTGCATGAAAACCTTGATTGCGGGATCGGCAGGGCAGCTGGGTCGGGCATTGCGGGCGACCGTGCCGCACGGAGTTGCGCTCGCAGCGCCTGCCGAGGCGGATTTCGACATTCTCGATGCTGCAATGGTGGCGCGGGTCGTATCGGAGCACCGGCCTGACCTTGTCATCAACGCCGCAGCCTACACGGCGGTGGACAAGGCGGAAGGCGATCTCGAAGCGGCGCACGCCGTGAACGCAACCGCCGCCGGAACGCTTGCGCGCGCCGCTGCCGATATCGGCGCCGCGTATGTTCATATTTCCACGGATTTCGTTTTCGATGGCACCTCTGTCACGCCCTATCTGCCAGACGCGACCCCCGCGCCGCTCGGCGCCTATGGTGTCACCAAGCTCGCTGGTGAAACGGCGGTTCGCGCCCTGCATCCCGCGCCGCTCATCATCCGCACGGCCTGGGTGTATGCCGCCGAGGGCAACAATTTCGTGAAGACGATGCTGCGTCTGATGCGCGAGCGCGACGAAGTTCGGGTGGTTGCCGACCAGCTTGGAACCCCGACCCACGCCGCCAGCCTGGCGCGCGCCATCTGGCACCTGCAGGCAGCAAAAGCGACCGGCATCTACCATTGGACCGATGCCGGCGTCGCCTCCTGGTATGATTTCGCCGTTGCAATACAGGAGGAGGCGGTGTCGATCGCCCTGCTTGCCCGCACAGTGCCGGTTGTGCCGATCCGCACGGCGGACTATCCAACGCCGGCCCGCCGCCCGGCAATGAGCGTGCTGGACAAATCATCGAGCTGGGCAATCACCGGCCCGGCAGCGCACTGGCGCGTGGAATTGCGCGTGGCGCTTGCGGCAATGAAGGAGCTTGGCGCTTGAAGAATCTGCTGGTCACCGGCGGCGCCGGTTTCATCGGAACCAATTTTGTGCGCTTCTGGTTGCAGCGCCACCCCGGCAGCAGCGTCACTGTGCTCGACCTGCTCACCTATGCCGGAAACCGCGCCAATCTGGATGGGGTAGCGGCGGAACTGGTGGTCGGCGACATCGGCGACGAAGCACTGGTCGGTGAACTGCTGGCCAGCCGATCCATCGACACGCTGGTGCACTTTGCCGCCGAAAGCCATGTCGACCGCTCTATCCTCGGGCCGGATGCCTTCATCGAGACCAACATTATTGGCACCCACGCGCTGTTGAAGGCCGCGCGCAAACACTGGCTGGCAACGCCGGGAACCCCGCACCGCTTCCACCATGTGTCGACCGACGAGGTCTATGGCACGCTGTCGGCGACCGATCCGGCGTTCAGCGAGACCACGCCCTATGCGCCGAATTCACCCTATTCCGCATCGAAAGCGGCCTCCGACCATCTGGTCCGCGCCTACCACCACACCTACGGGCTGAATGTGAGCACATCCAACTGCTCCAACAACTATGGCCCGTTCCACTTTCCCGAGAAGCTGATTCCGCTGTTCATCATCAACGCCCTGCACGGCCGCGCGCTGCCGATCTACGGCGATGGCATGCAGGTGCGCGACTGGCTGCACGTGGAAGACCATTGCCTTGGCATTTCGCGGGTGCTCGAAGCCGGCAGGATCGGCGAAACCTACAATATCGGAGGCGGCGCAGAGTTGCCCAACCTCACAGTCATCGACACGCTTTGTGCGGCAATGGATGCGGCCTTTTCAGCCGATCCAGCGCTGGCTGTGCGGTTTGCCGATGCGCCCCCTGCAAAAGGGCAGCCCACTGCCAGCCTGAAAAGCTTCGTCGCCGACCGACCGGGCCACGACCGGCGCTATGCCATCGATTGCTCCAAGGCCGAGGCCGAGCTGGGCTATGCGCCTGCGCGTGATTTCGCGACCGGCTTTTCAGGAACGCTCCGCTGGTATCTGGACAATG
>JBBRKH010000211.1:0-4386 GCA_038217965.1 Sphingomonadales bacterium
TCGATGGCGTCCAGCTGAATTTTCTCTTTCATCGCCATTTATTAGCATGAATTGCCTGCCAAATGAGAAAATACTGCAAATTTTGGAATGTGTTTCGCGCATTGTTGCGCTACATTGCGACCGTCTTCCGCAGAAAGCCGGCTTCGATGCTCAATCGTCTGTTTGTCCAGCATCCTGCAGCCGTTGGCGAAACCTACCTCGAGCATATGGCCGTCGCCGCGTCCTTCGGGTGGGCCATGGGCAAGGCGTCGTGCGCCTGCTTTGTGCATGCCATCATTCCCGGCTGCTGCGAAAAAACCGGCAGCAGCATCATCCGGCACCTGCACGATCGCATGGTGACCAATCGCAGCCCCGCCATGCCTGCCGAAGACGATGCGATGCTCTGGCTCGCAGCCAATATCTGAAGCCCGGCTTGAACCGGCCCCCGAACTGGCGCTAGCCTGCAACCCGAGGGAGGGCATCGCCTTGGAGAAGCCACTTCGCACATGTCTGGCCATGCTGGCGATCTTGCCGTTGCTTGCTGCGTGCGCCGGCAATCCTGCCCTGCACGATGGCGCCGCCTTCATGCACAGCAGCGCCACGAAAGCCGAATCACAAACCGCAGACATGTTCCGCACCGCCAGCGCCGAATCCCGAGCCGTCGATATCGAGCGCAAACTCATGGCAGACGAGCGCGACAAGCCGGCCATCGCCAGGCTGAGCGAAGCGGACTTTCCGCAGCTCGTAGAGCCCTCGACCGCGCGAAACTGGGCCGCAATGTTTGCCGCACTCCGGGCTTATACCGGCGCGCTGGCCCGCCTGACCGATCCCGATCTCGCCGCCAGCGTCGGCACTGGTCTTGCATCGGTCAGCGCCGCCGTCGGCTCGCTAGCAGACACCCCCGCAATGCAAGGCCCGCTGGCCAGCCTGCTGCGCGATTTCGGCACGGCGGTCGCGCGGGCGGAAACCGAACGCAAGGCGCTCACTGTCATCCGCGCCACCGACCCGGCTTTTGGCGAGCTGGTCACCGGAATGGCCGAGGCGCTGGGAGACGGCGACACAACAGGTTTGCGCGGCACGGTCGCCGATCGCTGGAACGCCGCGGCGCTGCGATCCCTGTCCGAACGCTATGCCGAGCTTACCCGCGCCAACCCGTCGGCAGTCGCCGAGCGCCGCGATCTCGCCAGCCGCTACATCGGCGGTCTCGAAGCGCGCGACGCACAGCAGGCCGAAATCGCCGCCATCCGCGCCCGCTTGCTGGCGCTGGCGCAAACCCATCACGATCTTGCCAGCCTGAAGCAGGAGTAGCCGCATGGCGCTGAACCCGCAAATCGTCGCGCTCCGCACCTATCTGCGCGACACCATCCGCACCCTCATCACGGCGCAGGATGCCACCGAGGATATCGAAGTCTTCCGCCGCCTGGGCCACCAGATCCGCGAGATGGAGCACCGCTCCATGATGCTGGGCCGCCTCGAATTCGCCGCCGCCAGCGATGCCCTTTCGAAAAAACTCGAGCCGATCGCCGCCGGGCAGGCGGAACTCGACGCGGCGGTCGAAGACATGGAAAAGTTTGGCAGGCTACTGCAAACCATGGCGAAGTTTCTCGGAATGGTTGACAAGCTGATCGACACGCTGACGTGATGGTTCGCTGCATTCCTGCCTCCGGCGGGAAGCAGCGTGGCGCCCCTTTTGCCGGCAATCTTGATGGCCTTGGCCTGGCGATCCCCGGTTCCGCAGCGCCAGATGCGGCGTTCCGATTCCCCGCAATATCGGGGATGAAGGAGACAATTTTCCTCCCGGCCGGGGTCTTCTGCCCGTTGTTACCGGTGCCGTTCCAGTTCGTCCCCGGTTACATGCACCACATGCAGCACATTGGTGGAGCCGGGCACGCCGAATGGCACTCCGGCCATCACCACGATCCGGTCGCTGGCTTTCGCGATATGGTGGCGAAGCGCCATGCGCTTGGATTTCGCGACCATTTCCTCGAAATTGTGGATATCGCGCGTGTGCACTGCGTGGACGCCCCAGGTGAGGCCCATGCGCCGGGCAGTGGAGAGTTTGGCTGTCATAAGCAGGATGTCGGCCGGGATGCGTTCGCGCGCCACGCGGCGGGCGGTGGAGCCCGAGGTGGTGAAGCAGACAATGGCCTTGGCGCCCATCGTTGCCTGGATGCTGCGCGCCGCTTCGCACAGCGCGTCTGCGGTAGTCGGCTCGGGCCGGGTTTCCACGAAGCCGATCTGATCCTTGTAGGCCGAATCACGCTCCACCTCGCGGGCGATCGCGTCCATCATGGCAACGGCTTCCACCGGCCACTGTCCGGCTGCGCTTTCAGCCGATAGCATCACCGCATCGACACCGTCGTAGATCGCGTTTGCCACATCCGAGACTTCGGCGCGGGTGGGGGAGGGCGAAGTGATCATCGATTCGAGCATCTGGGTTGCGACAACCACCGGTTTGCCCGCCCGCCTGGCCGCCGCCACCAGCCGCTTCTGCGCGCCGGGCACCTCCTGCGGCGGCAATTCCACGCCGAGATCGCCGCGCGCCACCATGATGGCATCGGAAAGCTCGATGATGCCGTCGATATCGCTCAGCGCTGCCGGCTTTTCGATCTTCGACATCAGGCTGGCCCGGCCGCCGATCAGCTTCCGCGCTTCGGCCACATCTTCCGAGCGCTGTACGAAGCTCAAGGCCACCCAGTCCACGCCGGCATCCAGCGCCAGGGTGAGATCGCGCCGATCCTTGTCGGTCAGCGCCGGAAGCGGCACCACCACATCGGGCACATTCACCCCCTTGTTGTTGGAAATCCTCCCCGGAACCACGACGTCGACATCGACAAACCCGTCGCCGCTTTGCACCACTCGCAGCACGATCTTGCCATCATCCACCAGCAGCCGATGCCCGGGCATCAGCACGGCAAGGATTTCCGGGTGCGGCAGCCGCACGCGCTCGTTGCTGCCTGGCGTCTCGTCCAGATCCAGCCGGAATCGCTGGCCTGTCACCAGATCAACCCCGCTCTCGGCGAATCGGCCGACCCGCAGTTTCGGTCCCTGCAGGTCGGCTAGAATCGTCATCGGCCGCCCCAGCTCGCTCTCCAGCCCGCGCACGGTGGCGATCAGCGCGACTTTCGAGGCATCGTCGCCATGGCTCATGTTGACGCGAAACGCATCGGCGCCGGCTTCGTAGAGCGCCCGAATCATTTCCGACGTGCTTGAGGCCGGCCCAAGGGTGGCGAGCACGCGGACATGGCGCGCGCGAGGGTGTCGATGGTTGGTCACACTTGCTCCATAAACTATCGGGCGCCCAAGAAATGGTCGGGGTTTGCAAGCCGGGCTTTCATCCCCTTATAGGCGAGAGCCCCGCTTTGCGAAGCTGCCAGGAACCTTGAAATGGCCGAAAACGACCCCGATTTGCCACTGCAGGCACTGGAAGCGGCGGTATTCCGTCGTCTTGCCCAGCATCTGCGTCAGCGTGAAGACGCGCCGAACATCGAATTGATGGCGCTTGCCGGATTCTGCCGCAATTGCCTCAGCGAATGGCTGGAAGAAGCCAGCATCGAGGCCGGCACACCGCTGTCGCGGGAAGATGCCCGCACCCTCGTCTATGGCGAATCCTATGCTGCTTTCAAAGCACGCCAGCCAGAAGCCACCGCCGACCAGTTGGCTCGCATGACGGCGAGCCTTGCCGAGAACGCGCGCGTCCGCGCGCTTGCCCAGGAAGTTTGAGCTTGACCTCGACCGACACCCTTTTTCGCCCTTTCATCAGCCCCCGGCTGGCGCTGAAAAACCGCGTGGTCATGGCCCCGATGACCCGCAGCTTCTCGCCCGGCGGTGTGCCAGGCGCCAATGTCGCGGACTATTATGCCCGCCGTGCGGCGGGCGAAGTCGGCCTCATCATCACCGAGGGCACCGGCATTGCCCGCCCCGGCGCGCTGAACGATCCGGCGGTTCCGAATTTTCACGGTGAAGATGCCCTTGAAGGCTGGTTCAATGTGGTGAGCGCCGTGCACAAGGCCGGCGGCAAGATCGCGCCGCAATTGTGGCATGTCGGCGCCGCAATCAACCGTGCCAGCAGCGCGCCGCACCCGGCCGAAGGTCCGTCCGGGCTGTTCAAGCCGGGCAAACCCTATGGCGAGGCCATGACTGTGGCCGACATCGACGGCACGATTGCCGCCTTTGCCAGCGCGGCGGCGGACGCAAAACGGCTCGGTTTCGATGCCGTCGAACTGCACGGTGCGCACGGCTATCTGATCGATCAGTATCAGTGGGAAGGAACCAACCAGCGCGACGACATCTGGGGCCGGCAGCGCGGACGCTTTGCGCAGGAAATCGTGGCGGCAGTGCGCGCTGCCACAGGCGACGAATTTCCGCTCATCCTGCGCCTGTCGCAATGGAAGCAGCAGGATTTCG
>JBBRKH010000212.1:0-4373 GCA_038217965.1 Sphingomonadales bacterium
GATTATCAGTGACTTGTTTCAACTGCGTTCAAAATCGAAAAGCCAGTTTGTAAAGTATTCCGACACTAAGCCCTTCAATTTGCAATTCTGACAGCTCATGAGAGAAATTGACGGAGTATCATCGGGCCCGATGGCAAAAAAAGCCGAAAAAAAGGCCCGGTCATTTCTGACCGGGCCTTTCCTTTCATTTGGCAATCGCTCAGGCGGCAACGGCACCCGAACGGCGACGGCGAGCGGCAAAGCCGACCAGACCGAAGCCGGAAATCAGCATCGCCCAGGTCGCCGGTTCCGGCACGCTGATGAGTGCGGCGCTGTTGGCGACGATGGCAGGGTTGCCATTTTCGAAGCGGGCGAGGACACCGGCAGCCGCAACCCCATTGGCGTCGAAGCCGAACTCGACCGCACCCGGATTGTAGGGGAAGGGAACGCCAGCCGTGACCGGGCTGATCAGGCCAGCCGCAGTCACGTCGATGGTGCCTTCGGAACCGCCTTCACCAAAGCCGAGCACGCCGGCAGCACCATTGACGAGGCCGATCGGATTCAAGCCCTGCGCATTGCTGGAAAAAGCCGCCAGCGCGCCGTTGAACTCACCGATGAAGCCGCCACCGGTGCCGGACAGCACAAAGGTGAGCGCCTGGTTGAACAAAAGATCGGTGGTGGCAATGCCGATGTCATCCTGGAAATCGCCAACGAACAACACGATGTTGCCCGTGACAAAGGTTTTCACATTGGCCGCTGCCGCAACCGAAAGTGTGGTGCCAAAGCTGAAGCCATCGCGAGTGTAGACAAAGGCATCAAAGGCATTGAGGAAGCCGGGAGTGGAAAGGTCGGCATCGCTGACGATGGTGACGGTGTTCGATGCCCCGTAAAGCGTGGCGATCTGATTGTTGCCGAAGATGGCGAGATTGGCAGCATCGGCGCCGGTGGCGCCGAGCACAAGCGCGGCAACAAGCGCGCCGGTCTTGAGATTGATCATGATATTCTCTCCTGTCGGTCATGAACACATATTCATGCAGTTAAACATCCAGCAAGAATTATGCCAACTGCAGGAGAAATTTTCCGCAGCCGTAGATCATTATGATTGCTGGTAAAAACATTCCGAACTTCGTGAAACTATTGTCACCCCTCCAGTCAGGTGTAAGCCAGGCCTTACAGTAGTTCCAGACTCCGGCGGTGAGTTGCCCAAATGCAAACCGGCCGGCAGGAGTGTCCCTGCCGGCCGGCCTGTTTCTTGCTTTGCCAAAGCGCGATGCTGTTCAGACCGTGGCGGCCTCAAGCTTGGCGGAGATCGCCGCCTGCTGCGCGCGCAAGGCGGCGTCGCGGCTAGTCGCGGTGACCCGCATACGCCCCAGCGCGGCGCCCGTGCCCGCCGGGATCAGCCGGCCGACAATGACATTTTCCTTCAGGCCTTGCAGCATGTCGGTCTTGCCCTGCACCGCCGCTTCGGTCAGCACGCGGGTGGTTTCCTGGAACGAGGCGGCCGAGATGAAGCTCTTGGTTTGCAGGCTCGCCTTGGTGATGCCCAGCAGCACCGGCTTGCCTTCCGCCGGACGTTTCCCTTCGGCGACCGCTTTTTCGTTCAAAAGATCCATTTCCTCGCGGTCGACCTGCTCGCCCTTCAGCAATGTGGTGTCGCCGTCGTCGGTGATCTCCACCTTTTGCAGCATCTGGCGAACAATGGTCTCGATATGCTTGTCGTTGATCTTCACGCCTTGCAGACGATAGACCTCCTGGATTTCCGCACACAGATATTCCGCAAGCTTTTCAATGCCAAGCACATCAAGAATGTCGTGCGGATTGGCCGGGCCGTCGACGATGAAATCGCCCTTGCGGACCATGTCGCCCTCCTGCACCGAGATGTGCTTGCCCTTCGGCAGCAGATAGACGACCGGATCCGACCCGTCTTCCGGATGCAGCTCCAGCTTGCGCTTGGCCTTGTAGTCCTTGCCGAACGCCACCCGCCCGTCGACCTTGGCAATCACGCCATTGTCCTTCGGGATGCGCGCTTCGAACAGTTCGGCCACCCGCGGCAGACCGCCGGTGATGTCGCGGTTCTTGGCGGCTTCGCGCGGGATACGGGCGAGCACGTCGCCGGCTTCCGCCCGCTGCCCTTCCGAGACCGAAAGGATGGCACCGGCCGGCAGCAGATAGCGGCCCGCTTCGCCCGAGTCGGCATCCAGCAGCGTCACCCGCGGACGCAGATCGTCCTTGGCTTTCGCGGCCTTCCACTCCGACACCACCTTGTTGGCGATGCCGGTGGCGTCGTCGGTTTCCTCGCGCAGGGTCTGGCCATCGACCAGATCCTGAAACTTCACGATGCCTGCCTTGTCGGTGATGATCGGGCGGGTATAGGGATCCCAGTCCGCCAGGCGCTGGCCCTTCTTCACATCAGCGCCGTCCAGCACGGCAATCACCGCACCAAACGGAATCTTGTGGGTCGAGCGTTCGCGCCCGTCGGCATCCACCAGCACAAGCTCGCCACCGGTCGGCGCCATGCCGATGAGCCGGTTGCGGCTGTCCTTGATGACCGGCAGGTTGCGAAAGGTGACCTTGGCATCCACCGGCGCATCGTGCGACGATTGCTCCGACACCTGCGCCGCGCCACCGATGTGGAAGGTCCGCATCGTCAGCTGGGTGCCGGGTTCGCCGATCGATTGCGCCGCAATCACACCGACCGCTTCGCCGATGTTCACCGGTGTGCCGCGTGCCAGATCGCGGCCATAGCAGGTGCCGCAGACGCCGTGCTTGGCTTCGCAGACCAGCGGCGAGCGGATCTTCACTTCCGAAACACCGCTGTCCTCCAGCAGCTTCACATCCTTTTCGTCGAGCAGCGTGCCGCGCGCGAAAAGCGCTTCGCTTGTCTTCGGATCGAGGATGTCGTCGCACACGGTGCGGCCGAGAATCCGCTCGCCGAGCGTCACGATGGTGGCGCCGCCTTCGACGATCGCCTTCATCATCAAACCGCGGTAGGTGCCGCAATCCTCCTCGAGCACCACGCAATCCTGGCTGACATCGACGAGGCGGCGCGTGAGATAGCCGGAGTTGGCAGTCTTCAGCGCCGTGTCGGCGAGGCCCTTGCGGGCGCCGTGCGTGGAGTTGAAATATTCGAGAACCGTCAGCCCCTCCTTGAAGTTGGAGATGATCGGCGTTTCGATGATTTCGCCCGACGGCTTGGCCATCAGCCCGCGCATGCCGGCCAGCTGCTTCATCTGCGTCTGCGAACCGCGCGCGCCGGAGTGCGCCATCATGTAGACAGAGTTGATGGAGCGCTGCTTGCCCGATTTCGGATCGATGGGCGTCGCCGAGATTTCCTTCATCATCTCGTTGGCGACTTCGTCACCGCAGCGTGACCAGGCATCCACCACCTTGTTGTACTTCTCGCCCTGGGTGATGAGGCCGTCCTGATATTGCTGCTCGAAATCCTTCGCCAGCGAACGCGTGCGCTCGACCAGCTCGTCCTTCTTGGCGGGGATGACCATGTCGTCCTTGCCGAAGCTGATGCCGGCCATGAAGGCATGGCGGAAGCCGAGCGCCATGATGGCGTCGGCAAACAGCACCGTGTCCTTCTGGCCGCAGTGGCGATAGACGGTGTCGATGACGTCGCCCACTTCCTTCTTGGTCAGCAGGCGATTGACGGTCGGGAACGGCACCTTGTAGCTGCCCGGCAGCGTCTCGCCGATCAGCATCCGGCCCGGCGTTGTCACGAACCGCTTCAGATAGCTCTTGCCGGCTTCGTCGGTTTGCGGAACCCGCGCTTCGATGCGCGTGTGCAGCGTCACCGCCTTCGCCGTCAGCGCCTGGTGCACTTCGGCCATGCTTGCAAACATCGGCAGCCGCTCGCGCTTCGTGCCATCCGCAAGCTCGATATATTCCGGCGTCTTTTCCTGCCGCTCCATCGATAGATAATACAGCCCGAGCACCATGTCCTGCGACGGCACGATGATCGGCTTGCCGTTGGACGGGCTGAGGATGTTGTTCGTGCTCATCATCAGCACGCGGGCTTCCAGCTGGGCTTCCAGGCTGAGCGGCACGTGGACCGCCATCTGATCGCCATCGAAATCGGCATTAAAGGCCGAGCAGACCAGTGGGTGCAGCTGGATGGCCTTGCCCTCGATCAGCACCGGCTCGAACGCCTGGATCCCCAGACGGTGCAGGGTCGGCGCGCGGTTCAGCAGCACGGGATGCTCGCGGATCACCTCGTCCAGGATGTCCCAGACCTCCTTGCGCTCCTTCTCCACATATTTCTTGGCCTGCTTCAAGGTCATCGACAGACCCTTGGCGTCGAGCCGCGCATAGATGAACGGCTTGAACAGCTCCAATGCCATCTTCTTCGGCAGGCCGCACTGATGCAACTTCAGTTCCGGGCCGGTCAC
>JBBRKH010000213.1:0-4316 GCA_038217965.1 Sphingomonadales bacterium
TGAAGCCGATCTGTGTGCTGGAGGATATCGTGAAGGCAATGCTGGTCAAGGCTCCCGTCGCGACATAGCCGATCAACGTGGTGGTGAAGGGTTTGCCGAACACGCCTGCCCCGTCTCCACCGAATTGCTCGAGCGTGCACCGTCGGAAACAGAACTGGCAGCGCGAACAGAGCGGGGCAGTGCGCGGCCGGGGGGTAGCAGCAGTGCATTTTTTGCCGCCGTGCCGACCCGCTTCTGTCACGGGCTGCCGAATTTGCCACGGATTGCTTGCGCGAGGCTGGTGCCGAACACATGTTGAATGCAAAGCAGTTGTGGTCGGCGTATCGGCAATCGGTGCGGGCAAGGAGCGGTGAGACAGGCGTGGCGAACTGGCAGAAGATACCGTCCCGCGAAGAGCTGTTGCAGTCCCGCATGCTGCGGCCGTTTGCGCACACGCTGGGCAGCCCGCTGATTTGGCATCTGAGCCGTCGCGGCGTGGCGCGCGGGGTGGCGCTCGGGCTGTTTGCCGGTTTTGCGATTCCGGTGGCGCAGACGCCATTTGCAGCGCTGTTTGCTGTGGCTGCCCGCGCCAATCTGCCGGTGGCGGCCGTTTCCACCTTCGTCACCAATCCATTCACCGTGCCGTTCATCTACTATTTCGCGTATCTCACGGGCAAGACAGCGTTGCGGCTGAAGGCTGACAGGGTCGTGACGCCGGGCTCTGAAGCCGGCCTGTTCGAAAGCATCATCCGATGGTTGGTGACGGCAGCCGGCCCCACATATGTCGGTCTGCTGATCTTTGCCGCCGTCAGCTCTGCAATCGGCTTTTTCGGGGTCCACATCGGCTGGCGTCTCTGGGTTTCGCAGCGCCGCAAACGCCGCCTGCGCCAGCGCGCCAGGCGTGCCGCCGCAATCGATGCGCAGGCGCGCGCATGATCGATGATTTCAACGCCAAGCTGATTGCCACGAAGCAGGCCTGGGCGCGGGCCGGCCGGCTGCTGACCGGCAGGCCCGATGCGGAGCAGGCGATGCGCCTGCCGCCGGGCCAGCGTCTGGTGACCAACTGGCCGGTGCTGGATCTCGGCGTGCAGCCGCATGTGCCGACGGAAAGCTGGAGCCTCGGCATCGACGGCGCGGTAGAGCATCCTCTGCAGCTGGACTGGAGCGGGTTTCTTGCCCTGCCACAGAGCGAAATCGTGTCCGACGTCCACTGCGTGACGCAGTGGAGCCGATACGACAATCGCTGGCAGGGCGTTGCGACGCGCAGCCTTCTGGCCATCGTGAAGCCCATGGCGCTGGCAACCCATGTTGTCCTGCACAGCCACGATGGATACACGACCAATGTGCGGCTGGATCATTTTTCGGAAGAGGATTGCATGCTGGCGCACCGGCACGACGGCGCCCAGCTTGCCCGCGAGCATGGCGGTCCGGTCAGGGCGGTAATTCCGCGCTATTATTTCTGGAAGAGCGCCAAGTGGATTAAGCGCATCGAGTTTACCGCCGTAGACAGACCGGGCTTCTGGGAGGTGCGCGGCTATCATACCATCGGCGATCCCTGGCGCGAGGAGCGCTACAGCTAGTGCGGCGCTACGGCCCGCGACCCCCCCGCCCGCACTCTATCCGGTGCGCACCGAGGCGGTGGGATTGCTGGCGGCCGGGCTTGCCCATGATCTGAACAACATGCTGGGCGCCATCGTGGCAACTGCCGAGCTGATGGCGGGGCGGCACGCGCCAGCCAGCGAGAATTTCCGCGATCTGGCAGCGATCACTGCGCAGGCCACCCGCGCCGGCGCGCTGATTCACCAGATTCTCGCCTTTTCGCGGCAGGAAATTCTGAAGCCCGCGGCCACGAGCTTTGCCGAAATGCTGGATGCACTGGGCACCACGCTCGCAGCACTGGCGAGCGGACAGGCGCGACTGCACATCGCTCCGGGCGCTGCGGTGCCGGTTTATGCTGACCCGGCGGCGCTCGAGCGGGTGATCGTCAATCTCGTGCTTAACGCGCGTGATGCTTTCGCGGTTCAAGGTCGCCTGGGGACCATCCGGATGGAAACCGGCCGGGCAACGGCTGCAGATCTTCCGGCCGCCGCCCCGTTCATGGCAGCGGGCGACTATGGGTGGCTGAGCGTGTCGGATGACGGGCCCGGGATATCGCCGGTTCATGCGGCGCGCATCTTCGAGCCCTATTTCACCACGCGCGCGCAAGGCCAGGGGCTTGGCCTCGCCACCGCCTATGGCATCGTCAAGCAATCGGGCGGCTATCTCGTGCACGACGAAGGTCGCTTCGGCGGCGCCCGCTTCACCATCTTCCTGCCGCATGCCGAGCGCGATGCGAGGGCAGAGTCCATTCCGCGCGAAGCTGTTGTGCGGCCTTTGCTGCTGCTGGCCGAGGATGAAAATCTGCTGCGGCTGTCTGCCACCCGCGCGCTTGAAGCCGCCGGGTTCAGTGTGAAGGCCGCAGCTAGCGGCGAGGCGGCGCTGGCTGCCTACGACACTGCCGGCGAAGTTGCGGCACTGGTGTCAGACATCCGGCTTGGCGGCATGGACGGGATTGAGCTGGCGTTGGCCTTGCGCCGCCGCACACCCGACCTCCCGATTATGCTGATTTCCGGCTATGCCGACGAAGCCGCCCGAACGGCCGTCGCAAACCTCGATTGCGCCTTCCTTGCAAAACCGTTCAGGCTGCGGGAGCTGACGACTGGAATTGCGGCAATCCTGCGCGCCAGCTGAAGCTTGCTCGTCGTTCCCGGAAGAATGCAGAACAAAAGCGGTACGAAATTTTCGCCCGCCCTTGCGCGCTCTCCGGCGACCCACTAGCACAGGTAGCAGGGTCGGCCAGGGCGGCACAGTCCGCAACAAGGGAACAGCGAGCTTATGGACAGGGAAAAGGCGCTGGAGGCAGCTCTCGCCCAGATCGACCGCGCGTTCGGAAAGGGCTCGGCCATGAAACTTGGCCAGCGCGACATACTGGAAATCGAATCCATTTCGTCCGGCTCCCTGGGCCTGGACATTGCACTTGGCATCGGCGGCTTGCCGCGCGGGCGGGTGATCGAGATCTACGGCCCGGAAAGTTCCGGGAAAACCACGCTTGCCCTGCATGTGATTGCCGAGGCGCAGAAGGCCGGCGGGACGGCGGCGTTTGTGGACGCCGAGCATGCGCTCGACCCCATCTATGCGAAGAAGCTGGGCGTCGACACCGAGAATCTGATCGTTTCGCAGCCGGACACCGGCGAGCAGGCGCTGGAAATCGTCGACACGCTGGTTCGCTCGAACGCCATTGACGTGCTGGTGATCGATTCCGTGGCGGCGCTGGTGCCGCGGGCGGAAATCGAAGGCGAGATGGGCGACAGCCATGTCGGGCTGCAGGCGCGGTTGATGAGCCAGTCCCTGCGCAAGCTGACTGGCTCCATTTCGCGCTCGCGCTGCATCGTGATTTTCATCAACCAGCTGCGGATGAAGATCGGCGTGATGTATGGCAATCCGGAAACCACAACGGGCGGCAATGCGCTGAAATTCTACGCCAGCGTTCGGCTCGATATCCGCCGCACCGGGCAGATCAAGGACAAGGAAGACATCGTCGGCAACACGACGCGGGTGAAGGTCGTGAAGAACAAGGTGGCGCCGCCCTTTCGGCAGGTGGAATTCGACATCATGTATGGGACGGGGATCAGCAAGGTGGGCGAAATTCTCGATCTGGGAGTGAAGGCCGGGCTTGTCGAGAAATCCGGAGCCTGGTTCTCCTATGATTCGACGCGGATCGGCCAGGGGCGCGAAAACGCCAAGAAATTCCTGAATGAGAACCCGGCAATGCGCGACAAGCTGGAGGCCAGCATAAGGGAG
This sequence comes from Sphingomonadales bacterium, assembly GCA_038217965.1. Taxonomy (GTDB): domain Bacteria; phylum Pseudomonadota; class Alphaproteobacteria; order Sphingomonadales; family Sphingomonadaceae; genus Sandaracinobacteroides. The sequence continues at coordinate 3,820 of JBBRKH010000213.1, forward strand.
AATGCAGCCGGCGTGTCAGACGCGTTGCTGGCCGGCCCGGACCCGGAAGACGACATGTAGGACGCCGATTTGGCTGTGCTTTATGGTTGTTCGGCATTGAGGGTGGAATATCTGTCATATTTCTGTTATCAGGTCCTGCTGCTGTGAAATAGGGCATGGTTCTGGTTGATGCCCGCGGGCCTCTCGCCAGCCATGCAGAAGCGTTTTGGAGCAGTGTCGCCAATCGGCGATTGCCACGGTCTCGTGAGGCGATCGCCACAACAGTTGAACCGTCCGCGAGACTCGCCTGCTTGCCGCTTTTCGATGCTATTGCCCTGATGCTTTCGGGGCTGCTTTGGTTTTCGACTGCATGCAAGCAGCGCGCGCCGCGATGCGAAAGGACAAGACCAGACCATGGCAGTCAAAGCGCTCATCTTTCAGGTTGGCGACAACGTCGTCTATCCCAAGCACGGCGTGGGCCGTGTCGTTGAAATCCAGTCGAGCGAAATAGCCGGCAC
>JBBRKH010000214.1:0-4313 GCA_038217965.1 Sphingomonadales bacterium
TGCCTGCCGACGGGCAGCCGCCGAAACGAGCCGATAGCCGCCCCTCGCGGAGAGATTTTCACTGGTGTCGGTGCGCAGCAGTGGCAGATTCTGCCGCGACAAAGCAAGAATCGACGGGCGGCTGCGGTCCCTCAGGGCAAGCTCCCAGCATTCCGCGGTCTCGAGCGCATCTGCCGGGCGATAGACGGCAAGGTTGGGGATGGCGCGCAAGGACGCCAGATGCTCGATTGGCTGGTGCGTTGGCCCGTCCTCGCCGAGGCCGATCGAATCGTGCGTCATCACATACACGACGCCCTGCTCCTGCAACGCTGACAGCCGGATGGCGGCGCGGCAGTAGTCGGCGAAAACGAGGAAGGTGCCGCCATAGGGGATGATGCCGCCGTGCAGGGCAAGGCCGTTCATCGCCGCCGCCATTCCGAATTCGCGGATGCCGAAATACACGTAGCGGCCGCCATAATCCGTCGCGGTCAGCGGCGAGAGAACGCTGCCTTTGGTCAGGTTGGAGCCGGTCAGGTCCGCCGAGCCACCGACTGTTTCGGGCAGCAGCGCATTGATGGCATCCAGCGCGATTTCGGATGCCTTGCGGGTGGCAACAGGCGTTGCATCCGCCGCCATTCTGGTGCGCAGATCGGCCAGCGAAAAATCTTCTGGCAGCCGGCCGGCCATGCGGCGCTCGAATTCGGCGGCTTCGGGATGGGCTGCGAGGCGGGTGGACCACGCTTTGTGCTCTGCCCGACCGCGTGCGCCGACGGCTTTCCACGCCGCAGCGATGTCAGCCGGGATCTCGAACGGCAATGCGGTCCAGCCCATTGCCGCCTTCGCACCGGTCACCTCGGCGGCACCAAGCGGGCTGCCGTGGGTTTTTGCCGTGCCTGCCTTGGTGGGAGCGCCAAAGCCGATGACGGTTTTTACCGCAATCAGCGAAGGCAGCTCGGAGTCGCGGGCTTCTGCCAGAGCGGTGCGGATCGCTGCAGGGGCATGCCCATCACATGCCACCACATGCCAGCCGGCGGCCCGGAAGCGGGCAGGCACATCGTCGCTTGCCGAAAGCGCAACCGGACCATCGATCGAAATGCCGTTGTCGTCCCACAGCACATTCATGCGTCCGAGCTTCAGATGCCCGGCGAGGCCGATGGCTTCATGGCTCACGCCTTCCATCAGGCAGCCGTCTCCGGCAATCACCCAAGTGTGGTGATCCACAAGCCCATCACCGAAGTGCGCATTCAGATGCCGCTCGGCGATAGCCATGCCGACGGCCGTTGCCAGCCCCTGCCCCAGCGGGCCGGTGGTCGTCTCGACGCCCGCCAGCTCATGCCGTTCAGGATGCCCGGCGCACGGGCTGCCCAGCTGACGGAAGCGTTTGATGTCGTCGATCGTCGGCTTGGCATAACCGCTCAGGTGGAGCAGCGAATACAGCAGCATCGAGCCATGACCGGCCGACAGCACGAAGCGGTCGCGATCCGGCCAGTGCGGATCAGCCGCATCGAATTTCAGAAATTCACCCCACAATATGGTGGCAGCGTCGGCCATCCCCATCGGCATGCCGGGGTGGCCGGAATTGGCAGCCTCCACCGCGTCCATCGACAGCACGCGAATGGCGTTGGCCATCTGCAAGACATCTCCGGCGGGTGCCATCGGTATCAGATGCGCCTCTGCCAGCATGGATTGATCCCACCGTTTCGCTTGAGAATGACAAGGATCGGACATCCGAGTCGGCTGCACAGCTGCGTGCTTGGCCTCCCTCGCAAAGCAGCAGGCATAAATCAACGCCCGCGCGCTCCTCGCGCATTGACCGCAGCCGAGAGTCGCTCTTATCAATTGCTTTCAAGCCGCTGGCAGCCAAGGGCGAAGGCACCTGGTGCTCGGGCGGTTGGGGGCCGAATGAAAGGCAACAGCATTTGGCACGGGATTCCGGACCGAGCGATACCGCAGCACTCCTCGCAAGGCTGGAAGCCGCGCTTGGGCATGGCGAGGCAGCTGCCGCCAGCCTCGATGCGCTGGCCTTGCAGCATCAGCGCCTGCATGCCGAGGCGCGCGCGACAGTGGAAGCCCTGGACCGCCTGATCGCAACCGGGCAGGCCGGTGGCTGAAGTCACGCTGACAATCGGCGGCCGCGCCTACAAGCTGTCCTGTCGCGACGGTGAGGAAGTGGCTCTCCGCGCGGCCGGCACCTATCTCGATTCGAAATCTGCCAGCCTTGTCGAGGGCCTGGGGGCGCTGGGAGAGGCGCGCCTGTTGTTGATGGCTGCCCTGCAGGTGACCGGTGAACTGCTGGACGAGCGCAACGGGAGCGCGCCGCCAGCCAAGGCAGCCGATCACGCCGGGCTGGCCGCACTGGTGCATCGGTCGGAAGCGCTGGCAACTGCATTGTCGCGCATTGCAGCGAGCGGCCAGACATCCTAGATACAGCAGTGGCGGGATCTGCCCAATGCGCGCCATTGAGCATCCCTGAGGCGATTCAACATCCTAGGGGGCTGTCCCTCCGTGGACCCTGGTTCAAGGAAATGGCTCCCACCTGACGTAACTGGCGTCAGAGGATCTTCAGGCAAACGGTTGATGCGGACCCGCCACACATGAAACTTTTGCGCCAGCAGGATCGACTTGACGCCAGAGCGGCACGATCGGCCTTTGTCGGCGGTCTGGCGCCTGCGGTGCGTGGCGCGCTTGAGCAAGCGCTTGCCCGCCATGTGCTGCCGGCGCTGGGATCGCCCGGAATTCTTGGCACCTATGCGGCATGCGGCGATGAGATCGATCCTCGCGCGCTGGAAATGGCGGCGCAAGCGGCGGGTTGGCGGCTGGCGTGGCCGCGCGTCTTCAAGGGTGCACCGCTCGGGTTTCATATGGCGCAGGAGCACGAGCTGAAACCCGGCACGCTTGGCATACCGGAACCTCCGCAAGACGCTCTCATGGTGGCGCCCGACGTCCTCCTCGTTCCGCTGCTGGCGGTCGATCTTCAAGGCAACCGCCTTGGCCAGGGTGGCGGATACTATGACCGGACATTGACGCTGATGCGGATCATCGGGCGGGTGCCGGCAATCGGGATCGCATGGGATGTGCAAATCGTCGAAATCATCGCAACCGAAAGCTGGGACCAGCCGCTTGATGCACTTGCGACACCCACAGCCTTTCATGCTTTCGATGTCGACGCTAAAGCATCTCTATGACCGATCTTCCCCCGCCTGACCCGCTTACCCTGCGCCGGCCGCTGGGCATCATCGCGCTTGTCATCGGCATCTTTGCCTATGTGCTCTTCGTCGTCTGGCTGTTCGAGCCGGTGGGGCGGCTGCACCCCCTGCTGCAGGCGCCGATCTGGATGCTGCTGGGCATCGCCTGGATTTTCCCGGTGCGACCGCTGATGGTGTGGATCGAAACCGGCCACTGGAAACCGGGCCGGTGAGCAAAATCGCTGCCGACGCCACCGAAACCATGGCCGAAGTGCGCGCCGGGGTCGATTCGGTCGATCGCGCGCTCGTGGCGCTGCTCGCTGAACGAATGGCCTATATGGATGCCGCAGCCCGGATCAAGACCGATCGCCGGCAAGTTCGCGACGAGGTGCGCAAGCGCCAGGTGATCGGCAATGTCCGGGCGCACGCGCGGGCGCTGGGGCTGGACGAAGCGCTGGTGGAGGCGCTTTGGGAGCAGCTTGTCGAAGCCTCGATCGCGCACGAACTGCGCCAGTGGGATGAGATGCGGAGCAGGGTGGAGGCGGAATAGCCCGCCCTGCGGTTGACCTGCCAGCCATCCGTGTGGCAATCACCGCAGCGCAAAGCGGGTATAGCTCAGTGGTAGAGCAGCAGCCTTCCAAGCTGAATATGCGGGTTCGATTCCCGCTACCCGCTCCAGCGCTTGGCTGAAAATCCACAGGAAATTGTCTACAGGATTGTTGACAAGGACAATTTGCGACTTGGTTCCACCGCCAGTCGCTCCTGGTCCGGAAAGCCACTGACACGGCGTCGGCGGTGGCCTGGCTGGCGTCTGATGCCTGCTATGTGACGGGCGAGGCGATGAATGTGAGCGGCGGGGAAGAGGTGCATTGAGTGCTGAGGGGCTGTATCAAGGTTGCACCAAGGCCGCGTTTTCTCTTCAGCCTTCGTCGTCCAGCGGCAAACCAGGCTGCTGCGCAGGTGGCTTCAGGCCGAGGTGCTGCCAGGCTGCGGGGTTCAGCATGCGGCCCCTTGCCGTCCGCGCCACAAGGCCGGTCTGGATGAGATATGGCTCGACCACATCCTCCAGCGTATCGCGGGCTTCGGACAGGCCGGCGGCCAGCGTCTCGATGCCAACCGGGCCGCCTTTGTAGAGGTCGGCGATCATCC